>CAXTTB010000080.1:0-10411 GCA_964246905.1 uncultured Acetobacteraceae bacterium
ACCTGGCGGCGCAGCAGCACGCGGCCCTCCAGGTTGGTCATCGTGCCCGATTCCTCCGCCCACTGCGCGACCGGCAGCACCACGTCGGCGATGGCCGCCGTCTCCGACAAGAAGGGGTCCGCGACCACCAGCAGGTCCATGGCGTCCAGCCGCTTGCGGAGCGCCGCCGAATCCGGGCTGGACACCAGCAGGTTGCAGGCGAACACCAGCAGCCCGCGCACCTTGGCCTCCGCCCCGCCGACCTCCGCCAGCATCTCGCAGGCCGAAAGGCCCGGCTGCGGCAGGCTTTCCGGGGTGACGCCCCAGACCTCCGCCACCTCCGCGCGGTGCGCCGGGTTGGCGAGCAGGCGGTAGCCCGGCAACTGGTCCGCCTTCTGCCCGTGCTCCCGCCCGCCCTGGCCGTTGCCCTGGCCGGTCATGCAGCCCCAGCCGCTGCCGGGCCGCCCCGGCAAGCCGAGGGCGAGCGCCAGGTTGATGAAGGCGAGCGAGTTATCGACGCCGTGGCTCTGCTGCTCGCTGCCACGTCCGGACAGCACCAGAGCGCGGGCCGCCTCCCCGAGCAGGACCGCCGCGCGCTCGACATCGCGCGCCGGCACGCCGGTGATCCGCTCCACCCGGTCCGGCCAGTAGCTCGCGACGACCCGGCGCACCCGGTCCCACCCGGCAGTGCGTGCCGCGATGTAGTCGGCGTCGATCAGCCGCCGGGCGACGGCGACGTGCAGCAAACCGTTGGCCAGCGCCGCGTCCGTGCCGGGCGTCAATGGCAGGTGCAGCGTGGCGGCGCGGGCGGTCGCGGTGCGGCGCGGGTCGGAGACGATGACCTGCCCCCCGCGGGCGCGGGCCTCGTCGAAGTACTGCATGATCGGCGGCATGGTTTCCGCCGGGTTGCCGCCGGTGATCAGGATGCAGTCCGCGCCGGCGATGTCGGCGATGGGGAACGGCAGGCCGCGGTCCATGCCGAAGGCGCGCAGCCCGGCGGCGGCGGAGGACGCCATGCAGAACCGGCCGTTGTAGTCGATGTTGGCCGTGCCGAGCGCCACGCGGGCGAACTTGCCGAGCGCGTAGGCCTTCTCGTTGGTCAGCCCGCCGCCGCCGAACACCGCGACCGCATCCGGGCCGGACGCGCCCTGGATGGCGCGGATGCCGGCGGCGATGCGGTCCAACGCCTCCTCCCAGCTCGCCGGGCGCAGCGGCGCCCCCTTGCGGTCCCGCAGCAACGGGCCGAGCAGGCGGTCGGAGCTGTTGAGCAGGGTCGCGGCGGTCCAGCCCTTGCGGCACAGCCCGCCGCGGTTGGTCGGGAAGTCCCGCGCCTCGACGCCCCAGCCGGCCTCGGTCTCGACGACGTTCATGCCGCACTGCATGGCGCAGTACGGGCAGTGCGTCGCTGTTCCCGTGGTGATTGAGGTGTTGCTGTCCATCAGGTCTGTTGACGGGTCCACATGGGAATGACCTCGCGCTTCGTCTTGGATTGGATACTGGGCAGACTGTCGGACGCCAAGCCGGAAACGCGGCCAGAGCGTTCACAAAAACCGAATGCTCCCATGAACTGCATGACACGCGGTCACGCCATGAGGCAAACGGCTAACGTTTAGGCATATTCGCCGGGGCTGCCGGCTGAAATGAGGCCCGCAGCCCCTGCTTTGGTCGAGCCGGCCGTGACCTTGCGCGTCAGGATGCCGCCGCCACGCCGCCGCTCATGGCCATGCGCCGCTGGGCGAGCGCCTGGTCATAGAGCTGCTGCTCCGTCTGCTTGTGCGAGGCGGAGAACCGCACCGCGGCGGCGCACAGGGCGCAGCACAGCACGGTCCAACCCAGGATGTAGAGCGCCTGCGGCAGGTTGCCCGACGCCTTGAGCAGGAAGCCCGCCGCCACCGCGCCGATGTTGCCGCCGGCGCCGATGATGCCCGCGACCCCGCCCAGCGCCTTGCGGTCGATGAACGGCACCAGCGCGTAGGTGGAGCCGCACGCCATGTGGGTGAACATGCCGAAGGTCAGCATGGCGATGATCGCCGGCAGCACGGACCCCATGGTGGAAAAGGCGAGCAGGCCGATGCCCTCGCCGACCATCAGCAGGCACAGCAGCATGGTGCGCCCGTCGAGGCCCCAGGTGCGCGCCACGCGGTCGGACGCGAGGCCGCCCAGCGCGCGGGCGAACAGCGCCAGCAGGCCGAAGCTGCCGGCGGCCATGCCGGCCGAGGTCAGCGACAGGCCGAAGCGGTCCACGTAGTAGCTCGCCGCCACCGCATGGATGAAGATCTCCACGCCGAAGCAGGCGCCGTAGGTGATCGCCAGCATCCAGACCCGGTAGTTGACCATCGCCTGCTTGAACACCGCGAGGCCGCCCTTCTTGCCGGAATCGACCGTGATGCCGCGGGCGCGCAGGTCCAGGATGTTGCCCTCCGGCGTGTCCTGCGTGCAGCGCCAGTACAGCACGGCGACGACCAGCATGAGCGCGCCGGGCACGAACATGGCGAGCCGCCAGCCCAGCGACTGCTCGACGCCCAGGCTGACGATGGCGGCCAGGATCAGCGGCATCACGCTCTGCGTCACGCCGCCGCCGGCGTTGCCCCAGCCGCCCACCGTGGCGTTCGCGGTGCCGACCACGTTCGGCGCGAACATCACGGAGGTGTGGAACTGGGTAATGACGAAGCTCGCCCCGATGGCGCCGATGGCCAGGCGGAACACCAGGAAGCTCTCGTAGGAGGTGGCGAAGGCGATGCCCATGACCGGGACCGCGCCCAGCACCAGGAGCGCGGTGTAGGTGATGCGCGGCCCCCACTTGTCGCACATCGGGCCGATGGCCATCCGCACCAGGATGGTGACGCCGACGGCGGCGATGTTGATGTTGGCGATCTGGTCGGCGGTCAGGTGGAACTCGCCCTTGATCACCGGCATCAGCGGCGCCACGGCGAACCAGGCGAAGAAGCAGACGAAGAACGCCATCCAGCTCAGGTGGAAGGCGCGCATCTGCGGGGTGGAGAAGTTGAAGAGGTCGATCCTCGTGGCTTTTTGGGACATCATCGATGCTGTTCCGGTTGAAGGCGTGGGACAGGGGGACGGCGGCGGTCCTGGCAAGGCCCGGACGCAGGCCGCACGGGCGGGGTCAGGCGGCGACGCCGAGCTTCGCGGCGATGGCCAGCAGCAGTTCGTGATTCGACCGCATCATCTCGGCGTTCGACTTCAGCATCCGGCTGTTGGCCTCAAGCAGGGCGTGGTTGGACTGCAACGATTCGGCGTTGCCGGCCACGGTCGATGCGTTCGACGCGAGCACCGCGTGGTTGCGCGCCATCGCCTCGGCGTTCGCGGCCAGCGTGCGGGCGTTCGCGTCCAGGAGGTCCTTGTTGCCCTCAAGCAGCCCATGGTTCGCCGTGAGCGTCTCGCTGTTGCCTGCCACCACGGCGCGGTTGTCCGCGAGCACCGCGGCGTTGCGGGCCAGCGCCTCGCTGTTGGCGCCGATCCGTTCCGAGTTCTGCGACAGCGCCTTGCGGTTGCCCTCGACCACGGCCGCGTTGCCCTTGATGGCCGCGGTGTTGCCGGCGAGCATGTCGCGGTTCTCCGCCACCGTTGCCCGGTTCGCCTCAAGCAGCGCGTGGTTGGACGCAAGCTGCGTGGCATTGGCCGAAAGCATCTTGTTGTTGCCAACCAGGGTGCTGCTGTTGCCCGCCACGATGTCGTGGTTGGCTTCCAGCAGCTCGTAGTTGCTTTTCAGCTTCGATGCGTTCGATTGCAGCAGGACATTGTTCTTGATCAGCAGGGCGTTGTTGGTCTCAATCGTCGTCTCGGTCAAAATGACCTCCAAAGGACTGCCCCGGACAGGCCGGAGGCGGGAGGCACAAGATGGCCACAACGTTGTGGACATGACGCGCAGTGCGGTCGCGTGTGTCGGGGGCACGCCATTGTGCCCCGCACAACCCAATGCACGCCGCGTGCCACCAACTCGAAAGCTGGTGCGGAACTTGCGTTGCCCTGGTCCGGCCGCGCTTGGCCTGGCCGTGCCGGGAGGGTATGCCGAACATGACGTCTGCCTTGATCTCTTCAAACGGCGCGCCTCACGCGCCGCCGTTGGCTGACGACCTCCAATCCGTCGGCATCAAGGTCCTGCAGACCACGGACTGCTCAACATTGCTGCAGGACGTGATTAGAAACACGCCTGATTTGGTCGTCATCTTCGAGGCCAACCCCGATCCTGCGCTTTTTGCGAGCACCATGGCGGTCAACGCCGCGTCGCCCCGGCCGGTCGTCATGTTCACCACCGACCCGGATGCGGAGAAGATCACCCTGGCGACCCGATCTTCGGTGCATGCCTACGTCGTCAACGGCTACAGCCAGGCCCGGCTCCGTTCGGTGATCCATCTCGCCCAGGCACGCTTCCACCAGGACCAGCGCCTCCGCGACGAGCTGAGCGAGGTGAACCAACGCTTCGCCGAACGGAAACTGGTTGACCGTGCCAAGGGCATCCTGATGGGCGCGCGGCAGTTGCGCGAGGAGGATGCCTACCGGGCGCTGCGCAGCGCCGCGATGCAGACGAAGCAGCGCATCGGCCAGGTCTCGCAGCAGGTCATCGACGCCGCCCGCTATGCCGAGGCGGTCAACCGGGCCGGCCAGCTCCGCATGTTGTCGCAGCGCCTGGTGAAGCTCTATGCGCTGGCGTGCGCCGGCATCCGGCCCAGAGATACCCAGGCGCTGTTCAGCGGATCGCTCGCCCAGGTGGACGACAACCTCGCGACCCTGTCGCGGAGCTTGTCGAGGCCGACCTTTGGCGACCTGCTCGACGCCGTGCTGGCCCCTTGGGCAGAGTTGCGCCAGGCGCTCGGGGCGGCGCCAGCAACCGGCCGGTTGGCGCAGGTGGACCGGCTGGCGGAGCAGGTGCTTGTGCAAGCGGAGCGGCTGACGGCCAACCTGGAAACCGCCGGCTTCGCATCCGCGCTCCGCGTCATCAACGTCGCGGGCCGGCAGCGCATGTTGTCCCAGAGGGTCGCCAAGGCGGCGCTGATTGGCGTCCTGCTCGACGGCCCCGCCGCCGTCGCCGCGCAGGCCGAGCTGGAAACGGCGACGACGGAGCTGGTG
Source organism: uncultured Acetobacteraceae bacterium (assembly GCA_964246905.1). GTDB lineage: Bacteria > Pseudomonadota > Alphaproteobacteria > Acetobacterales > Acetobacteraceae > CAHJXG01. Next base: position 5,068 of record CAXTTB010000080.1, read on the forward strand.
GCCGGGTTCGTGTACCTGAACGCCCTGCCGCTGAGCAACGCCGAGATCGGCCGGGAGGTCGGCCAGGCGGGCCAGGCCTGGACATCCCTGCAGACGGCGCTGTCCCAAGCCCAAACCGCCGCCGGCCAAAGCAGCATCGCCATCGTGAGCGAGGCCCTGCTTGCCACCATCGACCGCCTGACCGAGCACCTTGAGCGTGGGATGCAGGCGCTGGTCCGCTGAGGAGCCTAACCGAGCCGGGCCAGCCGCTCGAACAGCAGGTCGAAGAAGCCGTCGGCGTCCGCCTGGTTGAGCCAGGTGGCATTGGCCAGGCGGCCCGTGACGCCGAACCAGTCGGCCACCGTCATGCCGAGGGTCAAGGGGCTTGCGGTCTCCACCGCCACGTTGACCGCCCGCCCGGCGAACAGGCCCGGCCGCAGCAGGTGCGCGATCACGCACGGGTCGTGCAGCGGGCCGCCCAGCCCCCCGTGCAGCGCCGCGCCGTCGGCACCCGAGAACAGCGCCGCCACCGCCCGCGCCGCCGCCGTGTTGATCTGCCGCAGCCGGGCAAGCCGCGCCTCGGTGAGCCGGACCTGATGGGTGAGGTCGAGCGGCAGCAGGACCAGCGGGATGCCGCTGTCCAGCACCACCCGCGCGGCGTCCGGGTCGGCATGGACGTTGTACTCGGCGGCGGGCGTGACGTTGCCGCCCTCGCTGCGCGCCCCGGCCATCCACACCACCTCGGCGATGCGCGGGCCGATGTCGGGCGCCTTGGCCAATGCCATCGCCAGGTTGGTCGCCGGGCCGAGCAGGCACAAGGTGATGTCCCCGGGCGGCCCCGCACGCAGGGCCTCGATCAGGTAATCCACCCCATGCTCCGGACGCAGCGGCACCTTTGGCTCCGGCAGGTCGAGGCCGTGCAGCCCGGTGCCGCCATGGACGTGCTCCGCCGTGATGGGCGGGCGCACCAGCGGACGGGCGCACCCGGCATAGACCGGGATGTCCGGGCGCCCTCCCAGTTCCAGCAGGCGGCGCGCGTTGCTTTCCGTGCGGGCGAGCGGCACGTTCCCGGCCACCGCGACCAGGGCGAGCAGCTCAAGCTCCTGTGGCGCCGCCAGGGCCAGCAGGATGGCTACGGCGTCGTCCCGCCCGGGATCGGTGTCGATGATGACCTTGCGGGCCATGTCCTATGCCCGCAAACGCCGCGCGGCCAGTGCCACGCAGGCCTCGAACACCTCAAGCGAATCGAAGGGCCGGTCCCGCCCGTCATGCGGCAGGACGACCGGCTCGCCGCCGCCCTGCACCGCGGCACCCTGGATCATCAGGTTGTCCGGCAGGCCGAAGCCCTCGACGCTCAGGCCGGGCAGGGGATCGGGCCGGGCTTCAACCTGCTGGCGGCAACGTTCGGAGAAGGGCGTGGCGCTGTTGGAATAGCCGAACACCGGGCGTCCGCGGCCCAGGAACCAGCCGACCTCGACCAGCGTGCCGCTGTCGGCGGAGGCGCCGCGGAACGGCGTGAGGTTGGCGATCACCACGTCGCACGCCTCCATCATGGCGATGTCCTTGCGGTAGATGGTGGCCCAGGCGTCCTCCTGGCTCATGCCTCCCAGGCTGGCCACGTCCTCGTTCAGCGGCGCCAGGCCCTCAAGGCCGTGGCGCGCGCAGATCTCGATCTTGCGGCGGGCGTGGCTGACGGCGCCGGGCAGGAAGACGTCCGGGCCGGCGAGGTAGGCTTTCGTCACCATGGGGCAGGCGTCCTATGCAGTTCCGCGGCGCGGCGCGTACCATCGACAGCATAGGACAAGTCCGGCGCGGGTTTGGCAAACTCCGCGACGGACTGGCCGTCACAGGCCGAACTGCCTCAGCACGGAGGGGATGCCGCGCCCGACCTGGCGGATGTCCTCGAACAGCGTCGCGACCTCGAAGCTCATGAGGAACGCCATGCCGTACGCCAGGCCCGGCCGCCGCTCCACCCATGCCACGCCCCGGTGCGCCAGCGTCTGCGGCCCGAAGTGCCCGAACATGAGCACGAGTCCCACGCCGAGCGCCGCCCCGGCGGTCACGTCACTCAGGTAATGCAAGCCGAGGTAAACCCGCGGCAGCACGCCGAACAGGGCGCTCATGACGGCGAGCAGCCCAAGCCACCGGGACTGCCGCCAAACCACCGCCGCCAGTGCGAAGAACAGCGCCGCGTGGTCGCTGGGGAAGGACCCCCAATGGTTGGCAAGCGTCGGGTCGATGCCGGGAAGCGGCGAGAACCCGCTGTCCAGGGCGTGCATCGGACGCAGCCGCAGCGGCAGCGAGACCTGCAGCAGCCGGCTTGTCACGCCCGAGACCAGGGCCGCGCCGAACCCGAGCAGCAGCCGCGCCCGCGCCTCCGCCGCGACGCTGCTGAACCAGCAGTAATACAGCAGGGCCACCATCAGGCCGCCGGTCAGGAAGTCGGTCTGGCTCGCGACATACACCGCGTGGTTGATGACCTCGTTGTGCGACGCCCATCGGCTGATCGCCGTCGAGACAGACGCATCGGCCTCTCGCGACAGCGCGAAGTTGTCCGCGACGGCCCACCAGCACAGCAGCCCGCCCAGCAAGGCGGCAACGGCCCATGCGCCCGCTTGATAGCCCCTGGGCATGTCCCCCGGCTGGCGCGGGCGCCCGAGCTTGTAGATGATGTCGGAGGCCGTCAGCGCCGCCGGGGTGCTTCGGGCAGGTTGCGGGGCCTTGGCCCAAACCATGTGCATCGTCGTCGCCTTTGCCGTGTGACCGTGCGATGACAATACGTCTAAGCATTTATTACTGAAACCAGTTCTTGCGATCCATGATGCCTAGAACTACGCCTAGACCGAGCCGCGTAGGACCCGGCCCCCGCCACCGTGTCTCAGGCTTGCGGCGCCCCGTCCTGGCGCATCGGATCAGCCTTGGCGAAGGCGTCCTGCGCCTCGCAGAGCGCCGCGATGCGGCTGATCGTCGGGATGTCCGCGACCTCGATCCTGAACACCCGCGTCACGACGATGATGCTCATGAGCACGATGTCGGCCATCGTCACCGCGTCGCCATGGCAGAACCGTCCGGTCTGCCCATCCGACGCAAGCCGCCGCTCCACCGCGTGCAGCCCGGTCGAGAACCATTGGACTTGCCATGCGCGCCAGGCCGCGTCGTCGAAGCCGTGCTCGGCCAGGTAGCGCCTGACCCGGGGCACCACCAGCGGGTGGGTGTCGGCCGCCAGCATCGCCGCGATTGAGCGCACCCGCGCGCGGCCATGCGGGTCGCCCGGCAGCAAGGGCGGGTTCGGCGCGACCTCCTCAAGGTATTCGAGGATCGCCGAGGACTGGGTGAGCGGCGGGACGCCGGGTTCGACCAGGGCGGGGATCGCGCCGAGCGGGTTGATCTTGAGGAACGCCTCGCCGCGCTGCTCGCCGGCGTCGATGTTGACGATGCGCTCCTGCGCGGCCAGGCCCTTGAGGTTGAGCGCGACCCGCACGCGGTAGGTCGCCGAGGTGCGCCAGAAGGCATAAAGCTCGAAATGCGGCTGGTCGGCCATGGTGGTCTCCTGACAAGGCTGGTTGCTCAACGGGCCGGGCGTGCCATGGATTGCGGCGTGGTTGGCATAACATTTGCTGACACGTTTCCGTGCAGCCGACCAACGATGCATGGCGATCAACGATGCATGGAGGCCCACGATGGCGTCGAACAGCGGCGAAGTGCCGACCCTCCTCATCACCGGCGCGCACCCGAAGCTCTACAACCATGACCTCGCCCCGACGGCGCCGGAAGGGCGGACCTGGGGCGTGTTCAGCCTGTTCGCCATGTGGATGTCCGACGTGCACTCGGTGGGCGGCTACACCTTCGCGGCCAGCCTGTTCTTCCTGGGCCTCACGGGCTGGCAGGTGCTCATCTCGATGCTGGCGGGGATCACGGCGGTGTATTTCCTGATGAACCTGATCGGGCGCCCGTCCTTGCGCTACGGCATCCCGTTCCCGGTGGTCGCCCGCATCTCCTTCGGCGTGTTGGGCGCGAACCTCGCGGCGGTCGTGCGGGGCGTGGTGGGGATCGTGTGGTACGGCGTGCAGACCTACTTCGCCTCCAAGGCCGTCCAGGTCCTGGTCCTCACCCTGGCGCCCTCGGCCGCCGGGCTGACGCACAACAGCGTCCTCGGCCTGTCCACGCTCGCCTGGCTCAGCTTCCTGTTCATGTGGGGCTTCCAGCTTGTCATCTTCCTGAGCGGCATGGAGCGCATCCGCCGCTTCATCGACTTCTGCGGGCCGGTCGTTTACGTCGTCATGCTCGCCATGGCGGTGTGGATTCTGTGGCAGAGCGGGTTCTCCAGCCTCGCGCTGCAGCTCAGCCCGCCGGCGGCAAGCAACGCCGCGACGGTCGGCGTGATGGCCAACGCCGCCATGCTGATCGTCGCCTACTTCTCCGCCCTGCTGCTCAACTTCGGCGACTTCGCCCGCTTCGGCAAGGACGAGGCCGCGATGAAGATGGGCAACTTCCTCGGCCTGCCGGTCAACTTCCTGGTGTTCTCGATCATCACCGTGATCGTCACGGCGGGCACCCTCAAGGTGTTCGGGGAGGCGATCATGGACCCCGTGCTGATCGTCGAGAAGATCGGCAACCCGGTGGTGGTCATCATCGGCTCGATCACCTTCATCGTGGCGACCATGGGCATCAACATCGTCGCCAACTTCGTGTCGCCGGCCTACGACATCTCGAACCTCAACCCGGAGCGCATCAACTTCAAGATGGGCGGACTGATCACCTCCATCCTGTCCGTCCTCGTGTGCCCCTGGCTGTTCGTCGCCAGCCCGTCCGCCATCACCCTGTTCGTAAGCATCTTCGGCTCCGTGCTCGGGCCGATGTTCGGCATCATGATCGCCGACTACTACCTCGTGAAGCGCCAGGTCGTCACTGTTGCGGACCTTTACACGATGTCGCCGCAGGGGGCGTTCAACTACGACGGCGGCTGGAACCACAAGGCGCTGATCGCGCTCGCCGTGTCCGGCGCCCTGTCGATCGGGCTGTCGCTGCTCGGCGCCTACGGGGTGATCTTCAACGTGGGCGATTGGGGATGGCTGATCGGCGCGAGCGTGGGGGCACTGGCGTATCGCGGCCTGTCCGGGCAGGGCGCGGCGGTGGCGGCGCTGCCTGCGGGGGAATGACGTGCGGCCCACGTTGCACGGCGGCGCGTTGCCGGGCTATGTTCCCGGACAACAAACCATAACCCGGGAAACGCCATGATCCGTACGATGACCCTCGCGGCCTGCGCCACGCTCGCCGTCCTGTCCATCCGGCCCGCCGCGCCCTGCCCGGACAGGCCGCGATACGCCAGTGCCCCCACGCACGCGCCGAACAGCCATCCCCAATC
>CAXTTB010000080.1:10421-11065 GCA_964246905.1 uncultured Acetobacteraceae bacterium
GGTCGGGTCCCTCGGGCCCCCGGGGGCGGGCGTGGTGACGGAGAGCGTGACGACGGCGGCTGCGCCGGCCAAGGTGTGGGGCATGATCGGCAAGTTCGACTCCATCGCCACCTGGCTGCCCGGCGCCGAAAGCAGCCCGGCCGACAAGGGCAACGCGGTCGGCTCGGTGCGGGTGATCACGCTCAAGGCGCCGGGCAGCCCGACCGTCACCGAGCAACTGACGGGGAGTGCGGGCGAGAGCTACAGCTACGCCATCCTCAAGGTGGACCCGAAGGTGCTGCCGGTGACGGCCTACACGTCCACCATCGGCGTGGCGCCGGCGGGCGCCGGGTCCACGGTGACATGGCGCGGCAGCTTCCAGCCCGCCGGCGGCGCGGACGACGCGGCCGCGGCCAAGGCGATGAGCGGCGTGTACCGCGCCGGCCTGGACAACATCAAGGCGATGGCGGATCGGTAGCGCCCGAGGCGGCAGGGCCGCGGCAACTTCCAAGGAGAACAGCCCATGCGCGCCTTCGAGGGCCAGCGTTCGGACAACCAGCCGGTGAAGCGGTCCCGCGCAGAGAAGGAAAAGCTGCTGCGCGAGCTTCGGGAGACGCTGGCCGGCATGAAGCCGCACGGCGCGGCGTCGCTGCGGCAAAGCGTGC
>CAXTTB010000081.1:0-11022 GCA_964246905.1 uncultured Acetobacteraceae bacterium
AGGAAGCTCCACCCCGCGCTGACCCGGTTGCGCGGCACCAGGCAGGACGCGGTACGGATGCGGTTCCGCACCTGGGAGCGCATCCCGCCGCCGCCGGCCGGGCCGCAGCACAATAGGGCCAGCACCTCCTGCACCGCCTGATCCACCGGGCGCCGGTCGGCGCCGGACACCGCCAGGCGCACCCGGACTTCCGGCAGGTCCGGCGCCTCGGCGGCCAGGGTGCCGCGGTCGTCGTCGAACACGCTCAGCGCGCCGATCAGGTCCAGCCGGCGGCGCAGCGCGAGGCCGCGGAGGTCCAGCCGCTTGCCGATCACCTCCGCCGCCAGCCGGGCGCGGGCCAGGGCGTTCGGCCCGGCGTAGGAGATCTCCGCCTCCCCGATCCAGTCGCCGGCATACGACACGGTGGCCTTGAGGCTCGGCGGCGCCGGGCGGCCGCGGGCGCCGGACACTGCCACGCGGTCCGGGCCGTCCTGCCGCAGGCGCACCGCGGTCACGTCCAGGATCACGTCCGGCGTCAGGTAGGCGGCGGGATCGTGCACCTCGTACAGCACCTGCTCCGTCACCGTCCGCACGGACACGCAGCCGCCGGTGCCGGGCGCCTTGGTGATGACCGCCGAGCCGTCCGCGGCGACCTCCGCGATGGGGAAGCCGATGGCCTCCGGACGCGGCACCTCCTTATAGCCCGGGTCGGCGAAGTAGCCGCCCGTCACCTGCGACCCGCATTCGAGCAGGTGCCCGATCAGCGTGCCCGCTGCCAGCCGGTCCCAGTCGTCCCAGTCCCAGCCGAAGTGGGCCGCAAGCGGGCCGAGCGCCAAGGCGGGGTCCGCCACCCGCCCCGTCACCACGACCTCCGCCCCGGCCCGCAGCGCGTCGGCGATGGGCCGTGCGCCCAGATAGACGTTGGCCGCTACCAGCGCCGCCCCATCCCCGCCCGGCGCGGCGTCGCCCTCCGCGGCCTCCATCCCGTCCAGGTCCAGGCCGCGGATGTCGTCCCCATGCACGACCGCGATGCGCGGCGGCGGCAGCCCGGCGTCCAGCGCCAGGCGCAGCAGAAGCCGCGCCGCGGCAGGCGGGTTGGCCGCGCCGAAGTTGCCCACAATGGGGATGCCGGCCGCCAGGCAGGCCGGCAGCACCGGGCCGACCAGCTCGGCCAGCAGCGGCTCATAACCCGCGCCGGGGTCGGCCCGGCGGGCGACGTGGCCCAGGGCCAGCGTGCGCTCGGCCAACGTCTCGAACATGATGGCGCCGGGCCGTCCGGAGCGGGCGATGGCCTCCACGACCGACCCGGGCGCGTCCGTCCGGTCGCCGGAGAACCCGGCGCCGCAGCCCATCAGGAAAGGACCCGCCTCCATGCCGATGCTCGCTCCCTGTGACTGGTTCAGCCGCTGAACGCGGCCTGCGCCTCCGGCAGCGCCCAGATCCGCTGGATCGCCGCCGTGCCCGCCGCGGTGATCGCCGCCTCGTCGCCGCCGGCGTAGCGGCCATCCTCGATCAGCACGCGCCCGTCCACGACCACATGCTCGACGTCGGCCCGGTTGGCGAGCGCGACCAGCCCGCGCCGCGGATCGGCCATCGGCTGCAAATGCGGGTGGGACATGTCCACGACGGTCAGGTCGGCGGCGGCCCCCGGCTCGATGACGCCGAGGTCGGGCCGCCGGATCGCCGCCGCCGCGGTTGCGGTCACGGCGTCTATCAGCTCCGGCGCGGTCGCCACGCCGGGCGCGCCGGCCGCGATCTTAGAGATCATTGAGGCCGCGTTCAGCTCCCCCAGCAGGTCCATGTTGTAGCCGTCGGTGCCGACGAGCGTGCGGACCCCATGCCCGGCGAAGCGCCCGAACGCGGCCGTGACCCCGCTCCGCGCGAACACCCGCGGGCAGTTCAAGACGGAGGCACCCCGCGCCGCCATCAAGCGGAGGTCCGCGTCGGTGCTGGCGATGCAGTGCGCGGCCAGCAGGTCGGGGGCGAGCAGGCCGAGCCAGTCCAGGTACTCCGCCGGCGTGCGCCCGCCGTGCCGCGCGGCGATCACCGCGACCTCCGACTGGCTCTGCGCCAAATGGGTGGTGATCGGCACGTCGAGCGCCCGGGCGCGGGCCGCGCAGGCCCGCAGCAGGTCGGGGCCGCAGGTGTCGGTGGCGTGGGGACTCATCGCAAGCCGGATGCGCCCGTCCGCGCGCCCGTGCCATCGCCGATGCAGGGCGTCCCACGCCGCGAGGTCGGCCTCCCCGTCGTCGCCGGCGTAGCGCACGGTCCCGTCCGCCCCGGCCTGCGCGTCCGCCGTCGAGAACAGGTAGGGCGCGCCATAGAACCGGAGGCCCATCTCCGCGGCGGCGTCGAACATCTCCGGGATGGCGTTGCGGAACGGCTCCATGACCGTCGTCGCGCCGCCCTTGAGCAGTTGCAGGATGCCGAGCCGGGCCGCGTCCAGCCGCTCCGAGGACGACAGGAGCTCGGCGCCGCGCCGGGTCAGCGGCAGGAGGACGGTATAGACGATGCTCTGGTTGTTGCGGCGGCCGTGGCCGTCCTCCGTGTGGGTGCGGGCCACGGCCTCGCTGAAGCAATGGTTGTGCAGGTTCAGCAAGCCCGGCAGCACGAACCGCCCGGGCTTGTCGAACACGATGTCGGCGCGGGGCCGGCTGGCGGTGACGGCGGCGATGCGGCGGCCTTCCAGCAGCACCCAATGGTCGCGCAGGACGTGCTGCACGCCATCGCGCCGGGTCAGGACGTGGCTGCCGAAGATCGCGGTGGTGGTCATGCCGATCAAGAAGCCGCCTCGTGCCGGAGGAAGTTGGCGGCGACCTGCTCGCCGGTCGCGATCCAGACGTCCGGGCAGGACTGGGCGTAGCGCAGGAACTCCCGCAGCAGGCGCAGCCGCATCGGCCGCCCGCTGCACTGCGGGTGCAGCACGGTCGTCGCCATGGCGCCCCCGTCGCGGATCTCGTCCAGCTCGTCCTTCCAGATCGACAGCACGTGCTCCTTCGGGAAGATCGGGCGCGGGCTGAACCGCGCGGACAGGCCGTGCATCCAGTCGTCGTAGCTGGCCGTGACCGGCAGTTCCACCGTGCCCGGCGAGCCATCGGCCAAACGGTGCCGGTACGGGCGCACGTCGTCGCGGAACGATGACGTATAGGTGATGCCATGGCGCACCAGCGCCACCCGCAGCGCCTCGGTGAACTCGCCGTAGGGCGCGCGGTAGCCGGTGGGGACGACGCCCAGGCGGCGGCGCAGCACCTCGAAGCCGCGCTCCAGCTCCTCCTCGATCCAGGGGTCGCCGGGGTCGGGCAGCAAATGGTGGTAGCCGTGGTGCCCGATCTCGTGCCCGGCGCGCAGGATCGACTCCGCCATGCCGGGGTGCGCGTCCACCGACCAGCCGGTGACGAAGAACGTCGCCTTGAGGCCGAGCTGGTCCAGCAGTTCGAGCAGCTTCGGCGTGCCGACCCGCGCCTCGTAGCCGCCGTAGCTCATGGTGACCAGGCGCTCGGCGTGCCCCGCGTCCTTGCTGGTCCAGGCGGCCTCCGCGTCCACGTCGAAGGACAGGAACAGGGCCGAGGCGTAGGGCGCGGGCCACGGGTAATGCGGCGCGGGCGCGGCCGTGTTGGCGGGCGTGAGGGGGATGCCTGCAAGCGCCTTATCGTCCAGCATTGACCGTCGCCTTCCCGATGCCGTTGTCCGAAAGGTGCCACTTCGCCAGCAGCGCCCGGTAGGTGCCGTCGGCGATCAGGCCGTCGAGCGCCGCGGCCACCGCCTGCTGCAGCCCGGCGTCCTTGACCGGCAGGGCGATGCCGGTGAGCTGGGCGGCGATGGGGGCGCCGGGCGGGGCATAGGCGCGCGGCTTCTGCTCCATGACATAGGGCAGGGTCTCGCTGCCCTGCACGGCGGCGTCGATGCGGCCCTGCTTCAACTGGATGCGCGCGTCGCCCGAGCCTTCCGTGCCGACGATCCGGATGGGATCGTGGGCGCAACGGGTGTCGCTCCAGGCGGCGATCTCCTTGGGGAAGGAGGTGCGGCGGCTGGCGCCGACCGCCTTGCCGCATAGGGCCGCCACGCCCGGGAATCCGGCAGCGCGGGACTGCTGCACGAAGAACTGCGGGCCGCTGCGGAGGTAGTCCACGAAGGTTGCCGCCTCGTGCCGGCTCGCCAGGTCCGTCATGCCGGACAGGATGGCGTCCACGCGGCCCGTCGCGAGGGCGGGGATCATCTGCTCGAAGCCGGCGAGGGCGTCGGTCGCCGGGTCGCGGAACTCCATCGGCGGGTAGTCGGGCACGACGGCGACCGCGAGGCTGCTACGGCCGGCGACGGTGTCCGGCAGGGCGGCGCCGAGGGCGGGCGGCATCGCGGCCAGGAGGCAGAGCAGGGCCGCGGCCAGGCGGTGTTCCATTGTCGGTTCCCTTCGGGGAAGGCTACAATGCAGCAATCGGGGGCGGATGGGCAGGGGCCGCTGCCCGCCCTTGCGAATGAGGTCACATGTCCACAGGAACGGCGCACAAGGCGATCTTCATCACGGGCGCCGCGTCCGGCATCGGCCGGGCGACGGCCCGGCTGTTCGCGGCGGAAGGGTGGTTCGTCGGCTGCTTCGACCGGAACGGCGGCGCGCTGGAGGATTTGAAAGCGGAGATCGGCGAGGCCCATGGCCTGTTCCAGCCGCTGGACGTGACCGACCACGCCGCCTTCAGGCTGGCCCTCGATGCGTTCGGCGCGGCGGGCGGGGGCCGGATGGACGTGCTGCACAACAACGCCGGCATCATCGCGGAGGGCGCGTTCGGCGACATGCCCTGGGACACCATCATGGGGGTCGTCAACGTCAACCTGGTCGCGGTGATGTTCGGCATCCATGCGGCCCTGCCGCTGCTCAAGGCGACGCCCGGGTCGCTCTGCTTCACCACCTGCTCGGCCTCGGCCATCTTCGGCACCGGCGGGATCGCCGCCTACTCCGCGACCAAGTACGCGGTCCGCGGCCTCACGGAGGCGCTGTCGGTCGAGCTGCACGGCAAGGGCGTGCGCGTCGCGGACGTGCTGCCCGGCCTGATCGACACGGGCATGATGCCGCCCGAGCGCAAGCCGTTCCTGCCCAAGGAAGGCCCGTTCCGCGTCGTGGACCCGTCGGAGGTGGCCAAGGCGGTCTGGCAGGCGTACCACGGCGACAAGGTGCATTGGTACGTGCCGCCCGAGCTGGCGCAGATCGACCTCGACGCGACGGCCGCGCCGGAGGCGGCGCGCGACCAGCGGGCGGCGGCGCCGACCTTCAAGTTCTGACGACGGCCCCACGCCGCCACCGGCTGACGTAGGGCGGCAGGCCCAGGTTCTCCCGCAGCGTCGCGCCCTCGTACTCCGTGCGGAACCGCCCGCGGCGCTGCAGCTCCGGCACGACCATCTCCACGAAGTCGTCGACTCCGTGGGGCAGGTGGGTGGGCGTGATGTTGAAGCCGTCGGCGGCGCCCCCGTCCATCCACTCTTCCATCATGTCCGCCACCTGGGCCGGCGTGCCGACGACGCGGAAGCCCTCGCCGACCGCGTACTCGCCGTACATCTGCCGGATGGATAGGCCCTCCCGCCGGGACCGCTCGAACCAGTTGTAGGCCATGCTGCGGACCTTGGCGCCGACCGGCTCCGGCACCGGGCCGTCGAGGTCGTGGCCGGACAGGTCGCCCATCAGGCCGTAGATGCGGGCGAGGCCCGCCAGCGGGTCGATCAGCGCCTGGAGCTGGTCGAGCTTCGCCTGCGCCTCCGCCGCCGTGCGGGCGACGACCGGCACCAAGGCGGGCATGATCCGCAGCGTGTCGGGGTCGCGCCCGTGGCGGGCCATGCGGCCCTTCACGGAGGCGTAGTAGGCCTGCGCGCCCGCGAAGTCGTTTATGGACGAGTACACCACGTCCGCGTCGGCGGCGGCGATCTCCTGCCCCATGGGGTTGGCGCCCGCCTGCACCAGGACCGGGCGGCCCTGCGGCGTCGGGCGCACGCTCAAGGGGCCGCGCACGGCGAAGTGCTTGCCCCGGTGATGCAGGACGTGCAGCTTCGCGGAGTCGTAGAACCGGCCCCCCGCCTTGTCGTGCAGGAAGGCGTCCGGCTCCCAACTGTCCCACAGCCCGGCGACGACATCGACGAACTCGCGCGCCCGCTCGTAGCGCGTGTCGTAGTCGAGGTGGGTGTCGCGCCCGAAGTTCCACGCTTCCTGCTCAGACCAGGAGGTGACGATGTTCCACCCGGCCCGGCCGCCGCTGATGTGGTCGAGCGAGGCGAACTTGCGGGCGATGTGGTACGGCTCGTTGTAGGTGGTGGAGGCCGTGCACACGAGGCCGATATGCCGGGTCATCGGCGCGAGGGCGGAGAGCAGGGTCAGCGGCTCCAGCTCCACGTTGCGGTTGGAATGGCTGAGCGACCCCGGCGGCTCGTCGTTGGCGCGCACGCCGATGCCGTCGGCGAAGAACACCATGTCGAAGCGGCCCCGCTCGGCGGCCTGGGCGCAGCGCAGGAAATGGTGGTAGTCCGACGCGCCTCCGGACGGCACCTCCGGATGCCGCCACGCCGCGTCGTGGTAGCCGAGGTAGCGCATGGAAAGGCCGAGCCGCATCCGCCGCCGCGTCAACGCCGGGGGCCTCCTCTCCTGACCGGCCCTATTTGGCGTCGCGCCGGTTGACCCAGGCGCCCGCCGCCAGCCCGAGCGCCATGGCCGCGTAGGCGCCCGCCATGGACCGCTTGGACAGCACGAACTCCCACCCCGGGGTGAACCGCTTGGGCGTCGCGCCGTAATCGACGGCGGCGGCGATGGCCGACAGGGCCATGGCGTCCCGCATCAGGGGCAAGGCGCCCGGGCGGCGCGCGCCCAGCCACCACTCGAAGATCACCGCCCAGAACACGGTCGCCGCGTGGTGCGTCGCATACCCGACGGCCGTATGGGCGAGGTCGGCCTCCTTGAACGATGCGGCCCGCTCTCCGTTCCGCCAGTGGCTCGTGGAGTTGACGGGCTGGAGCGCGCCCTTGCCCTCCGCCCGCGCGAGCAGCGCCAGGGCCGCCGTCGAGGCCGCGCTGGCGATGGTCCCGGAGGTGAGGGCGAAACGCAGCGTCGTGACCCAGCCCGGCATCGGCAGCTCCTTGAACACAGACCGGCCAAACGCTTCCGCGCCAGCCCCGTTCCTTGCCGTCCATGCCCGGGCGGTCCAACTTCGCGCTTATACCAGCAACCCTCTGACGGAGACGCCGATGCCGGAGACGCCGATGCGGGCCGGGCTTTTCGACCTGACCGGCCAGACGGCCCTCGTGACCGGCTCCTCCCGCGGGCTGGGGCGGGCGATGGCGGAGGGGCTGGCCGACGCGGGTGCCGCCCTCGTGCTGAACGGCGCCGACCCGGGCCGGCTCGCTGCCGCGGCGGGCGAGATGCGCGGACGCGGCCGGGACGTGCGCGAGGCCTGCTTCGACGTGACGGACGAGGCCGCGGTGCTGGCCGCGTTCGAGCGGCTGGACGGGGAGGGGGTCGCGGTCGATATCCTGGTGAACAACGCCGGCATCCAGTGGCGGAAGCCGATGGTGGAGCTGGCGACGGAGGATTGGCGCCGGGTCATCGAGACCAACCTGACCAGCGCCTTCGTGGTCGGGCGGGAAGCGGCGAGGCGCATGGTCCCGCGCGGGCGCGGCAAGGTGGTCAACATCGGCTCGCTGCTCAGCGAGCTGGCCCGGCCGACGGTCGCGCCCTACGCGGTGGCGAAGGGCGGCATCAAGATGCTGACCCGCGCCATGGCGGCGGAGTGGGCGCAGCACGGCATCCAGGCCAACGCCATCGGGCCGGGCTACATGCTGACCGACATGAACCAGGCCCTGGTCGATGACCCGGCCTTCGACGCCTGGGTGAAGGGCCGCACCCCGTCCCGCCGCTGGGGCCGTCCGGAGGAGCTGGTCGGCGCCGCGGTGTTCCTCGCCTCCAGGGCGTCCGACTACGTGAACGGGCAGATCATCTACGTGGACGGCGGGATGCTGGCCGTGCTTTGAGCGGGCGCTCCCGGTATGGACGCGCAGATGATGGACGCGCAGATGCAGGGCGCGCAGTTCGTGACCGACTTCGGCGACCAGGCCGTGCTGCTGCCGCTGGCGGCGGGCGTCGCGCTGGTGTTCGCCCTGGCGGGATGGCGGCGCGGCGCCCTGGCCTGGGTGGCTGCGGTCGCGGGGACGCTGGCCGCCATGCTGGCGTTCAAGCTGGTCTTCCTGGCGTGCGGCCACCTCCTGCCCGGCGGGCAGATCCACAGCCCGAGCGGGCACACCGCGGCGGGGGCTGCCATCTACGGCGGCCTGCTCGCCATGGCGGCCCGCCGCTTCACCGGGCACGGGCGCTGGACCCTGGCCTGCGCGCTGCTCGCCATGCTGGTGATCGGCGCGTCCCGGCTGGCGCTGGGCGTGCATACCGGCCTGGAGGTCGCCTGGGGCGGCGCGGTCGGGGTGTGCGGCGCCGTGGCGGCCGAGCGCCTGGCGGGCACGCCGCCGCCGGGGCTGCGGATGGGACGGCTCGCCGGGGTGACGCTCCTGGTCCTGGCGCTGCTGCACGGCGTCCACATGCCGGCGGAGGCGGCGATCCGGTCCGCGGCGCTCGGCCTGTGGCCGTTGACCGAGTGCCGCTGACGGGCGGCTGCCTGTTGCGGGCATCCCGTCACCGGGCCAGTGTCTTGCGAAGCCCGGCCAACCTTCGCGGGAGCGTCTGACATGCTGACCATCCACCACCTTGGGAAATCGCAGTCCGAGCGGATCATCTGGCTCTGCGAGGAGCTTGCCGTGCCCTACGAGCTGAAACGCTACGAGCGCGACCCCGTCACCATCCTGTCTCCGCCCGCGCTCAAGGCGCTGCACCCGATCGGCGCCGCACCCGTGATCACCGACGGCGCGCTGGTCCTCGCCGAGTCCGGCGCCGTCATCGAGTACGTCATCGCCAAGCACGGGGACGGGCGCCTGGCGCCCGGGCCGGACCATCCGGACTTCGCGCAGTACCTCTACTGGTTCCACTTCGCCAACGGCACCCTGCAGCCGAGCATGGGCCGGAGCATGGTGCTGCGCCGCCTCCGCCTGCCGCCGGACAACCCGGTGCTGCTCGCGGTGGAGGAGCGCCTGCGCCGCGCGTTCGCCCTGGTGGAGGCGCGGCTGGGGGAGGCGGACCACCTCGCGGGGCGCGAGTTCACCGCGGCGGACATCATGGCGGTGTTCTCGCTGACGACCATGCGCCACTTCCTGCCGCTCGACCTCGCCCCGTATCCCGCCATCCTCGCCTACCTGCAGCGCATCGGCGCCCGTCCCGCCTACCAACGGGCCATGCGGAAGGGCGACCCGGACATGGCGCCCTTGCTGCAATGACGGTTCTCATGCCGGCGGGCATCCGCTCTGGCCGTTTTTTGGATGGCGCTTGTAGGGCGTATAAGCGAAGCGCCATACGCCGACCTGCGGCACTGCGAGGCGGCAGAAGGCGCTGACGCTTTTCCGCCCTACACTGCTCGTAGCCGCCAGAACGGTCATGGCAAACCCCGGTTGGCATCAGTTGACCAGTTGCGCCAGCAGCGCGTCGAGGCGCAGCCGTCCCTCGGCCGTCGCCGCCAGCCGCCCGCCGCCCCGCGTCACGTAGCCCGCGTCGAGCGCCTGCTCCAGCACGCCCGGGTCGAGCGCGTCGTCCAGGTCCATGCCGGCGCGGGCGGCGAAGCGGGCGGCGTCGATGCCCTCCGTCAGGCGGAGGCCCATCAGCAGCATCTCGCGCGCCCGGTCCCGGGGGGCGATCCGCTCCTCCGCCGTGCTGCCGTGGCCTTGGCGTTCCACCCGGTCGGCCCAGGGTTCCGGCGCGCGGTGCCGCCGGGTCGCCACCAGCTCGGCCCCGAGCGTCACCCTTCCATGCGCCCCCGGCCCGATGCCGGCGTAGTCGGCGTAGCGCCAGTAGGCCAGGTTGTGCCGGCTCTCGGCGCCGGGCCGCGCGAGGTTGGACACCTCGTACGGCAGCAGCCCGTGCGCGGCACAGGCCTCGGCGGTGGCGACGTACAGCGCCGCCGCGAGGTCGTCATCCGGCAGCACCAGCTCGCCCCGGCGGTGCAGCGCCTCGAAGCCGGTGCCCGGCTCGACCGTGAGCTGATACAGCGACAGGTGGTCGGCGCAGAGCGACAGCGCCTGGTCCAGCTCGGCCCGCCAGGCGGCGAGCGACTGGCCGGGCCGGGCGTAGATCAGGTCGAACGACACGCGCGGGAAGGGGGCGCGGGCGGCCGCCAGCGCCGCCCCCCCCGCCGCCCCCCCGAGCCCGCCGCCCCGCAGGCCCCGCGCCCCCTCGTCGAGGCTCTGGACGCCGAGCGACAGGCGGTTCACCCCGGCTGCCCGGAACGCCGCGAGCTTGCCAAGCTCCACGCTGGTCGGGTTGGCCTCCAGCGTGACCTCGATGTCCGGCAACGGGTCGAACAGCCGGGCGGCGTCGGCGATCAGGTCGGCGACGGTGGCGGGGTCCATCAGGCTCGGGGTGCCGCCGCCGAAGAAGATGGAGGCGAGCGGGCGGCGGCCGAGCCGTGCCGCCTCCCACGCCAGCTCGGCGCGGAGGGCGGCGGCGAAGCGGGCCTGCGGGATGCGCTCGCGCACGTGGCTGTTGAAGTCGCAGTAGGGGCACTTGGCCAGGCAGAACGGCCAGTGGATATAAAGCGCCAGTGGGGGTGCGAGGGGGTCCATCACTCCGATATGGTACTGCGGCGCCAAAGGGCCGCCGCCCTCATCCCGTCGGCCCGAAGCAGCCCAGCAGCAGTTGCGCCATGGCACGGGCGCGATGGCTGGTTGCGTGCTTCCGCGCCGGGTCCATCTCGCCGTACGTCTCGGCGCCCCCCAGCGGCACGAACATGGGATCGTAGCCGAAGCCCCGGCCGCCGCGCGGCGGCCCGGCGGCCGTGCCCGCGCCCCGGCCCAGGCAGGTCGCCGGCGCCCCGGCCGGCCAGGCGAGGCTCAGCGCGCAGGTGAACCAGGCGCGGCGGTCGGCGTGCCCGGCCATCTCCCGGTGCACCCGCGCCATCGCGGCGGCGAAGTCCTTGCCCGGCC
>CAXTTB010000082.1:0-10850 GCA_964246905.1 uncultured Acetobacteraceae bacterium
CATCCAGCAGGTCACCCCCGACATCGCCGATAGCCTCGGCCTGCACGACCCCTCGGGCGCGCTCGTCGGCCGGGTCAACGACGACGGCCCGGCGGCCAAGGCCGGCATCCGCAACGGCGACGTGATCCTGAAGTTCAACAACCAGGATATCAAGGAGATGAAGGCCCTCCCGCGCGTCGTCGCGGAGACCGAGATCGGCAAGCTTGTCCCCGTCCTCGTCTGGCGCGACGGCAAGCAGGTCACGCTCAATGCCTCCGTGGGCGAGCTGCCCGAGGATATCCAGCAGGCCAGCACCACCGGCACCTCCCCCGCCCCCAAGCCCGACGCGACCGTCGCCGTTGCCGGTCTGGGTGCCAAGCTCGCCCCGCTCACGGACGACACGCGCGACCAGTTCAAGCTCCAGCCCGGCGCCAAGGGCGTCGTCGTCACCGAAGTGTCCCCGGACGGCACCGCCGCCACCCGGGGGCTCAAGCCCGGCGACGTCATCGTCGAGGTCCAGCAGCAGCCGGTTTCCAAGCCCAGCGACGTCGCAGACCTGCTGCAGCGCTTCAAGAAGCAGAACCGCAAGACGGTGCTGATGCTGGTCCAGAGCGGCGACGGCATGCGCTGGGTGCCCGTGCCCCTCGCCGACGAGGACCCGTCCCGCAAGCCGGGGTAACCCCGATTCACCCCGAAACCTGGCTCCGCCCCGGGCCGGACGGCCTGTACTGCGAGCCCGGCGGCTTCCACATCGACCCTATCCGCCCGGGCCCCCGCGCGATCATCACCCACGCCCATGCCGACCACGCCCGCCCGGGCCACGACGCCGTGCTCGCCAGCCCCGAGACGCTGGCGCTCATGGATGTCCGCATGGGCGTGGGCCGGGCCGGTGCGGTGCAGCAGGCGCTGCCGTATGGCGAGCCGGTCGGGATCGGCGAGGTCCGCGTGTGGATGCAGCCCGCCGGGCACGTGCTGGGCAGCGCGCAGGTGGCGATGGAGTGGCGCGGCAGCCGGGCCGTGGTCAGCGGCGACTACAAGCGCCAGCCCGACCCCACCTGCCTGCCCTTCGTCCCGATCCCCTGCGACGTGTTCGTGACGGAGGCGACCTTCGCCCTCCCGGTGTTCCGCCATCCCCTGGCGGAGCATGAGGTCGCCAAGCTGCTGGACAGCGTGGCGCTGTTCCCCGAGCGCACGCACGTCGTGGGCGCCTATGCGCTCGGCAAGGCGCAGCGGGTGATCGCGCTGCTGCGGCAGGCCGGGTGGGACCGCCCGATCTTCCTGCACGGGGCGCAGATGCCGCTTTGCGCCGCCTATGAACGCCTGGGCATCCCGCTTGGCGAGCTGCTGCCGGCGACGGTCGCGGGCAAGGACAAGCTCGCCGGCGCCATCGTCATCGCGCCGCCGAGCGCCATCGCCGACCGCTGGGCGCGGCGCCTAGCCGAACCCGTGGTGTGCCTGGCCTCCGGCTGGATGCGGGTGCGGCAGCGGGCGCGCAGCAAGGGGGTGGAACTGCCTTTGGTCATCTCCGACCACAGCGACTGGGACGAGCTGAACCAGACGCTCGACGACGTGGGGGCGCCGGAGGTCTGGGTGACGCACGGGCGGGAGGAGGCGCTGATCCACGAGGCGGCGAAGCGCGGCATCCGCGGACGCGCCCTGCGCCTGGTGGGATACGGCGACGAGCAGGAGGACATGTCGGAACCCGCGGCGGCATGATCGCCTTTGCCGATCTGCTGGAGCGCCTGGTGTTCACGCCGGGCCGCCTGGCGAAGGTCGCGCTGCTGCGCCGGTACTTCGCGACCCAGCCCGATCCCGACCGCGGCTTCGGCCTCGCCGCGCTGACCGGGGAGCTGGCGTTCCAGGCGGCGAAGCCTGCCATGGTGCGGGCCTTGGTCGAGGAGCGCACCGACCCCGTGCTGTTCGCCATGTCGCGCGACTACGTGGGGGACCTGGCCGAGACGGTCGCGCTGATCTGGCCCGCGGCGCCCAGCAACGCTGTAGCGCCGCGGATGACGGAGGTGGTGCAGACGCTGCTGAGCACGCCGAAGTCCGAGCTGCCCTTCGTGCTGGCCGGATGGCTCGACGCCTCCGACGCCTCGGTCCGCTACGCGCTGCTCAAGCTGATCACCGGGGAGCTTCGGGTCGGCGCGTCGGCGCGGCTGGCGAAGGTGGCGCTGGCCGAGGTCGCGGAGGGTCGGATCGCGGCCGACGAGATCGAGGAGGTGTGGCACAGCCTCGTGCCGCCTTACGCGCCGCTGTTCGCCTGGATCGAGGGCCACGGACCCCGCCCCGACCCGGCGGGCGCCCCGGTGTTCCGCTCCCCCATGCTGGCCCACCCGCTGGAGGCGCCGGACATCGCCGCCCTGATCCCCGCAGCCTTCCGCGCCGAGTGGAAATGGGACGGCATCCGGGTGCAGCTCGTGGCGACGCCGCAGGGACGCCGCGTCTTCTCCCGCGGCGCGGATGACATCTCTGGGGCGTTCCCCGAGATCGTGGAGGCGATGGGGTTCCACGGCGTGCTGGACGGCGAGCTGCTGGTGGTCCGCGACGGGGAGGTGCGGCCCTTCGCCGACCTGCAGCAGCGGCTCAACCGCAAGGCGCCGGGCGCCAAGGCGCAGCGCGACTACCCCGTGGCGGTCCGCCTGTATGACCTGCTGTTCGACGAAACCGAGGACCTGCGCCCCCTGCCGTTCGACGGGCGGCGCAAGCGGCTGGAAGCCTGGTATGCCCGGCACCGTCCGCCGCGCATGGACCTGTCCGAGCTGATCCCGTTCAGCACGGTCGATGAGCTTTCCATGATCCGCGACGGCGCCCGCGCCGCCAGCATCGAGGGGCTGATGCTGAAGCGCGGCGACAGCGCCTACGTGCCGGGCCGGCCCAAGGGCCAGTGGTGGAAGTGGAAGCGCGACCCGCTCACCATCGACGCGGTGGTGATGTACGCGCAGCGCGGTCACGGCAAGCGCAGCAGCTACTATTCCGACTACACCTTCGGCCTGTGGCGGGAGGATGGGGAGCTGGTGCCGGTGGGCAAAGCGTATTCCGGCTTCACCGACGCGGAGCTGGTGATCCTCGACCGCTGGATACGCAACCACACGGTTCACCGCTTCGGCCCGGTGCGGGAGGTGGAGCGCGGCCTGGTGCTGGAGATCGCCTTCGACGCGGCGCAGTTGAGCCGCCGGCACAAGTCGGGCGTGGCGCTGCGCTTTCCCCGTGTCGCCCGGCTGCGGATGGACAAGCCGGCGGAGGAGGCGGACCAGCTTGAAACGTTGATGCGGCTGATTGAGCCGGGTGCGGCTCAGGCGTAGCGGCGCAGGCCCACGGTGGCGAAGGTAAGGTATGGCACGCCGCAAAGCGCCATGACCAATGACATGGGCAACTGCCCAAGCAGTGCCGGGGCGAGCACCAAGCCGAGCAGGAAGCCAAGCTGGCTGGCCGCGATAAATGCGCGGGTCGCCGCCTGGATATCCGCCCGTGGCAGTTCGGTTTGCCGGAGCACCGCGACCGGAATGTCCTGCATGGGGCCGGCCACCGCGCAGAAGGCGGCGATGGCGGCGTAGGCGGGCAGCAGCGCCCCTTGCGGCAGGCCGGCGGCCTCGATGAGCGCGAGGGCGCAGATGCCGGTGCCCATGAACAGGTTGCCGATGAAAATCTGGCGACCCGGACGGGCCGGGATCGGGCGGCTGCCGATGACTAGGTTGGCGATGAGGTTGGTGCAGCCATAGGCCGAGATGACCGCGCCGTACGCAGCGACACCCGAGCCGCCCGGCCCGACCAACCCGTTGCGCGCCACCATCAACGGCAGGATCAGGAAGAACACGGCATACCAGGTGCCGTTCAGCGGGCCGCTCGCCGCCAGCATATAGCCCAGCAGGCGGTGCCGCCGCACCACGCGCACGCCATGCAGCATGGAGGCGAGCAGGTTGCCCGGCAGCGCCGGCCCGGCGGCGGGCAGCCGGACATGCCGCTGGATCGCGAGCAGCGCCGCCGCGGAGGCGAGGTACGTCGCCGCATCGACGGTCAGCATGTGCCGGATCGGCAGCACGGTGACGAGCGCGCCCACCAAGGCGGGGCCGAGCAGCCGGGCGATCCGCTCCGTCGCGTCCAGCAGCGCGTTGGCGGCCGGCAGCGTGGACGGGTCGGCGACCAGCGCGGGGATCACTGATTGCAGCGCCGGGCGGAACACGGCCTGGCCGGCGCCGAGCACAACCACCGCGGCCACCAGCGCCGAGGGCGACGGCCCGCCGCCGGCCTCCCACACCGCGACGACGCCGAGCAGCGCCGCCGCCCGGGCCACGTCGGCACCGAGCATCGCCCGCAGCGGGGCCCACCCGTCCGCCAGCCGCCCGCCGAACACCAGCGTCAGCAGCACCACGGCCGGCCCCACCGCCGCGAGCCACCCGGCCGCCGCGCCGAACGCCTCCACCGCGATCCAGGTGAAGGCGACGGCGTAGGCCTGGTCGCCGACCGAGGACAGCGCCAGCCCTCCCCACAGCAGCGCCATCGACGGCTGCCGCAAGGGGCGGAGCAGCCGCATCACCCGGTGAGCAGGGGCAGGATCGACACGACCAGCAGCCCGGCCATCGTGACGTTGAACACCCGCCATTGCATCGGCGAGCGCAGCACGCGCCCGGCGCCGGCGCCGAGCAGTACCCAGCCCAGCAGGCACGGCAGGCCCACCAGGGCGAACAGCGCGGCGTGCAACAGCGCCTGGCCAACGAGCGGGCGGCCAAGCACGGTGTAGGCGGTGCTAGCGACGCCGGCCAGCACCCATGCCTTGGGATTGACGCACTGGACCCGCGCCGCGGCGCCGATGCCCATGGGCGGCGCCGCGGTTGCGTCGCCCGACGATGCGGCCGGGCGGGCGCGGACCATGCCCCATGCGATCCAGAGCATCCACGCGACGCCCACCCAGCGCAGCCCGGCATGGAGGGCCGGCGACGCGGCCAGCGGCCCCGCCAGCCCGAGGCCGACAAGCGCCACCATGCAGCCGAACCCCAGGCTGATGCCCAGCATGTGCGGCACGGTCGCGCGCACGCCGTGGTTGGCGCCCGAGGCGGCCAGCATGACGTTGTTCGGCCCGGGCGTGATGGAGGTGGCGAAGGCGAACAGGATGAAGGCGAGGAGGTCAGGCATGGCCAGCCCGATCACCCCTAGCCGGGCAGGTCCGGCGGCCCCTGTCACGCGGGCCGCCGGGGTGGGCCGTTACTGGACCGTCGAGGAAGCCGGCCCGGATGTCGGCGTCGATGCGGGCGCAGACCCGCTCATCGACGGGTCCGTGCCGTTGCGGGCGCTGTTCAGGCTTTGCTCGTTCAGCGCATCGGTGGCGGAGTGGCCGGACGTGCTGCGCGCGCCGCCCGAACGGGCCTGCGTCGCGTGGTGCGCGCGCTTGTGGCGCATCGTGCTGTGATGCGCGGTCTGGGCATTGGCCGCGGTGGCGAACGGCGCTGCGGCAAGAAGGGTTGCGAAGAGGATGGAAGCGGATTTGCGCAGGGTCATGATGTGCTCGTCTGCTAGGGAACGGATGGCTCGGCGGCACCGAACGCTCGATTATCTCCGGCATTGCAAGTTCCAGCAACGTTTGCTGTACGTTTGTCACACTATAGTTTGGAAGGTGGTACGGAAAGCACGTGCGCGGCGTGTCGCAAGCCGTGGCACGGCCTCATACGGACAGCTTGTTTGAATGACCGTCATCCAGCGATGGGTGCAACCCATCGGCAACCGCATCCAGGTCGATCAATGGCGCCGCCCGTATCATTCCCCTTCCGCGATCAGCCCGTCCCGCACGTCCCGGGCGTGCCGGGCCGGGTCACGCTGGTCGGGCGGACCCATGCCGCCGCCGCCGGGCAGCTCCAGGATCAGGCGGTCGCCGGCGGGGATCACCTGGTAGCCCTTGGTGCGGAGCAGGGCGCCGCTTTTCAGCCGCACGGCGCCGGGTGTGCCGTCCTGCCCGCCGTCCCGCCCGTGCGGGGCATGGGCCACCCGGTCGAAGATGGCGTTGCAAGCGAACTCCGCGTCGCCCTTGGCGCCGATCTCCATGACCTGGCCGAAGCCGCCGCGGGTGCGCCCGGCGCCGCCGCTGCCGGGGCGCAGCTCCTTGCGCCAGAACACCACGGGCGCCACGTTCTCCGTCGCCTCCACCGGCATGGTCCGCACGCCCGACGGGAACGCCGTGCCGTCCAGCCCGTCCTGGTCCGGCCGCGCCCCGGTGCCGCCGGAGTTGAAAGTGATGACCTCGAAGTCCACGAGCGGCGAGTCCTGCCCGCTGACGTTGGGGCCGCCGCGCAAGGGCGGGTTCCACAGGCAGGAGGACCCCTCCGCCGTCACCCGGCCCGGCGCCGCCTGGTGCAGGCAGCCCATCATCAGGTCCGGCAGCAACTGCCCGACGACGTGGCGCACCGACACCGGGCTGGGCCGCGGCGCGTTCAGGATGCAGCCCTCGGGGATCGCCATGCGGAACGGCGCGAGGCTCGCGCTGTTGTTCGGGATGTCGGGCGCCACCACGCACTTGATGCCGAAGCTGGCGTAGGCGCGGGTATAGGCCGCTGGCACGTTGATGCCGCGCCCGGACAGGCCGCTGGTGCCGGCGAAATCGACCGTGATCGCGTCCGCGGCGACCGTCATGCTGGCCGCGAGGCGCACGGGCCGCTCGTAGCCGTCCGACCAGATCTCCGCGGCGTAGGTGCCGCCCGGTAGCTTGGCAATCTCCAGGAGCGTCGCACGATGGCTACTGTCCAGGATGAAGGCGGCCAGCGGGTCGATGCTGTCGAGCGCGAACTCCGCCATCATCTGCGTGAGCCGCCGCGCCCCGGCGTCGTTGCAGGCGCAGAGCGAGTACACGTCGCCCTCCAGCTCCACCGGCAGACGGGTGCCGGCGCGCAGGAAGTCGAAGAACGTCTCGTTCGGCCGGCCTGCCTCGAAGCATTTGACGATGGGGATGAACAGCCCCTCCTCGAACACCGACCGCCCTTCCGGTCCCATGCCGAGGCCGCCCACGTCGATGACGTGCGCCGTGTTGGCGAACAGCGCCACGAGCCGCCCGCCGTGGAACGCCGGCGTCACCACCGTCAGGTCATGCAGGTGCCCGGTACCCAGCCACGGGTCGTTGGTGATGAGGTGGTCGCCGGGGCGCAGCGTGTCCGCCGGGAACTTGCGGAGGAAGTGGCCGACGCTCTCCATCATGCTGTTGACGTGGCCCGGCGTGCCCGTCACCGCCTGCGCCAGCATCCGGCCCCCGAGGTCGAAGATGCCGGCGGACAGGTCGCCCGCTTCCCGCACCGTGGTGCTGAAGGCGGTGCGGATCATGGTCTGCGCCTGCTCCTCCACCACCGCGAGCAGCCGGTTCCACATCACCTGGCGCTGGATCTGTTCGAGAACGCTCATGATGCCTCCCGCACCAGGTCGAGGTAGCCGCGCGGATCGACCGTCGCGCGCCAGCCGGGGCCGACGAGCGTGCTGGTCTCGTCCTCCGCGATGATCGCCGGGCCGGGCACGCTCTGGCCCGGCGCGAGCGTCGCGCGGTCATGCACGGCCCAGCCGCTGACTTCGCCCGTCGCGGTGTCCCGCACCTGCTGGGTCCGCGCGCTGCCGGGCACCGGCTGGGCCGCGGCCGCGGCGGGGGCGGCGTCCGGCACGGTCGCGCCGGTCACGGCGGAGCTCATCCCCTCCACGTCCGCCCCCGGCACCGGGCGGTCGTAGAACCGGGCGTACTCGGCATCGAACGCGGCGCGCAGCCCGGCGACCTCCGCCTCACTCAGCCGGTCCTGCGGCAGCGCCACAGGGATCTCATGCCCCTGGCCGACGTAGCGCATGTAGGCGAGGCGCGTCTGCCGGGTGGGCGCGCCGAAACTGCCGAGCGCGACCACGGCCTCCGCCTCCCGCGCCATGTCGGACAGCAGCGCGTCCACGGCGGCGGCGTCGAACCGGCCCAGGCGCTGGTACAGGCTGCGCACGACCTCGTAGCCCACCGGCGCGCGCAGGAAGCCGATGGCGCTGCCGACGCCCGCGCCGCTCGGCACCAGCACGCGGCCGATGCCGACCTTCTCCGCCACCCGGCACCCGTGCACCGGGCCGCCGCCGCCGAAGGCGATCAGGGTGCGCCCGGCGTAGGTCTTGCCGCTCTCGATGGCGTGGACGCGCGCGGCGTTGGCCATGTTCTCGTCCACCATCTCGACCACGCCCAGCGCCGCCATCCCCGTCTCGACGCCGAGCGGCGTGCCCACCGCGGCCCGCATCGCGCCCTCCGCCGCGTCGGCATGGAGCCGCATCGCGCCGCCGGCGAAGCGTTCGGGGTCGTAGCGGCCGAGCAGCAGGTTCGCGTCCGTCACCGCCGGGCGCTCCCCGCCGCGCCCGTAGCAGGCCGGCCCCGGCTCCGCCCCGGCGCTTTCCGGCCCCACCGCGATGCGGCCCAGCGCGTCCACGGCCGCGATGCTGCCGCCGCCCGCGCCGATCTCCACCATCTCGATCACCGGGATGCGGAGCGGCAGGCCGGAGCCGCGCTTGAACCGCCCGACGCGCGCCACCTCGAAGGTGCGGGAGGACTGCGGCTGGCCGTCGTCGATCAGGCAGACCTTGGCCGTGGTGCCGCCCATGTCGAAGCTCAGCACCTGGTTGAGGCCGCATTGCCGGGCGATGTCGGCGGCGAAGATCGCACCGCCGGCCGGGCCGCTTTCCACCAGGCGGATCGGGAAGCGGCAGGCGGTGTCGATGGTGGTCAGGCCCCCGCCCGACAGCATCAGGAACACCGGCGCGCGCAGCCCCATGTCCAGCAGCCCCGCCTGCAGCCGGGCGAGGTAGCCCGCGATCATCGGCTGCACGTAGGCGTTGGCGGCGGCGGTGCTGAACCGCTCCCATTCCCGCATCTCCGGCGACACCTCGGAGGACAGCGACACCGGCAGGTCCGGAAGCGCGCGGCCCAGGATGTCGCGCACGCGGCGCTCATGCGCCGGGTTGACGAAGCTGTGCAGGAAGCCGACCGCGACGCTCTGCACGCCCTCTTGCCGCAGCACGGGGACCAGGCCCTCCACCGCGGCCTCGTCGAGCGGCAGCAGCACGGCGCCGGTGTTGTCCAGCCGCTCCGGGACGGCCAGGCGCAGGTGGCGCGGCACCAGCGGCTCCGGCAGGGTGATGTTGAGGTCGTACTGGTCGTAGCGGCTCTCGTTGCCCAGCGCCAGCACGTCGCGGAACCCCTGCGTCGTGAGCAGCGCGGTCCGTGCGCCCTTGCGCTCGATGATGGCGTTGGTCGCGAGCGTCGTGCCGTGCACCAGGATGCCGACATCCGCGGGCGTCAGCCCGGCGCCGCGCAGGATGGCCGCGACACCCTCCAGCACCCCGCGCTCCGGCTCCGCGCCGGTGGTCAGCACCTTGGCCGTGCGCCGCCCGCCGCCGTGCTCCAGCGCCCCATGCTCCAGCGCCAGGTCGGTGAAGGTGCCGCCGATATCGACTGCAAGCCGCGCCTGCATGTGAAGGGAATCCATTACGCCAAAGTGCCGCCCCTTCCGCATCCCGGCAAGCCCGGGCATGGTGGCGCGAAGACTGGGAGGGATCATCCATGAGCAAGCACCGCCTGGTGGTCGCGCGGCCCGTGCCGCCCGCCGTGACCGACCGCGCCCGGGACGAGTTCGACGCGGTGCTGTCCGACAGCGCCGACATGCCGCGCGACGCCGTGATCGGGGCGCTCGCCGACCACAGGGCGGAGGCGCTGTTCTTCAGCAGCAACCTCAAGCTCGACGCCGACCTCATCGCCCGCCTGCCGCCGTCCGTGCGTGTCGCCGCGACGTGCAGCGTCGGCTTCGACCACATCGACGTGGCGGCGGCGCGCGCCCGAGGCCTCATCGTCACCAACACGCCGGAGGTGCTGACCGACTGCACCGCGGACCTCGCCTTCATGCTGCTGCTCTGCGCCTGCCGCCGTGCCTGGGAGCATACGGAGGTCATGCGGGCGGGCTGGCGGCGCTCCTTCGGGATGCGGGAGATGCTGGGCGTCCAGGCCAGCGGCAAGACCATCGGCATCATCGGCTTCGGGCGCATCGGCCGGGCGATGGCGCAGCGCGCCCGCGGCTTCAACATGCGCGTGCTCTACACCGACGTGGCCCGCACGGCGCCCGGGCTGGAGCAGGGCGCCGAGTACGTGCCGACGTTGCGCGAGCTGCTGCCGCGCTGCCAGATCGTCTCGCTGCACGCGCCGGGGGGCGCTGCGACGGACAAGCTGATGAACGCGGAGACCCTCGGGATGCTGCCGCGCGGCGCGGTGCTGGTGAACGCCGCCCGCGGCACGCTGGTGGACGAGGACGCGCTGGTGGACGCCTTGCAGTCCGGGCAGTTGTCCGCCGCCGGCCTCGACGTGTTCCGCAAGGAGCCGGACTTCGACGTACGGCTCGCGGCGCTTCCCAACGTGTTCCTGACCCCGCACATGGGCAGCGCCACGACGGAGACGCGCAACGCCATGGGGTTCCGGGCGCTCGACAACATCGAGGCCGTGCTGGCCGGCAACCCCGCCATCGACCCGCTGTGGAGCTGACGCCATGACCAAGCCCATCCTGCTCGTGACCCGGCGCCTGCCGCCCGCCGTCGAGGCCCGCGCGTCCCGCGACTACGAGGCGCGGCTGAACCCGACCGACGCGCCGGTGACGCGCGCCGACATCCTGGCCCGCGCCGAGGGCGCCAGCGCCGTGCTGTGCTGCCCGGCGGAACGGCTCGACGCCGCGCTCATCCGCGCCCTGCCCGGCAGCGTCCGGGTGATCGGCACGTTCAGCGTGGGGTTCGACCACATCGACCTCCCCGCCGCCCGGGAGCGCGGCATCGCCGTGGTGCACACCCCGGACGTGCTGAGCGTCGCCACCGCCGAGTGCGCCATGCTGCTGATCCTGGCGGCG
>CAXTTB010000083.1:0-9739 GCA_964246905.1 uncultured Acetobacteraceae bacterium
CCCCCAACCTACGCCACCACGCAAAACCGCAAGCTGCGCCTGCTGATCCCGCTGATCGTCGCCTTCGCCTTCCTGATGGAGCAACTGGACGCCACCATCGTCACCACCGCCATCCCCGACATGGCGCGCAGCCTTCACGTCCCGCCGCTGCAGATGAACCTGACCATCACCGCTTATATCCTCAGCCTCGCCGTGTTCATGCCGCTCAGCGGCTGGATCGCCGACCGCTTCGGCGCGCGCCGGGTGTTCGCGGCGGCGCTGGTCGTCTTCACCGCGGCGTCGGCGCTGTGCGGCCTGTCGGACAGTCTGCGCGTGCTGGTGGCGATGCGGGTGCTGCAGGGGTTCGGCGGCGCGATGATGACGCCCGTGGGCCGCCTCGTGCTGCTGCGCGCCTTTCCGCGCAGCGAACTGGTCACGGCCATGACCTACATGACGGTGCCCGCCGTCATCGGCCCGGCGCTCGGCCCGGTCCTCGGCGGCTTCCTGACCACCTACGCGAGCTGGCGCTGGGTGTTCTACGTCAACATCCCCATCGGCGCGGTCGGCGTGCTGCTGGCGCTGCGTTTCGTCGAGGATACCCGGGCCGACCGCCAGGCGCGCTTCGACGTGCCGGGCTTCCTGATGTGCGGCGCGGGCCTCGGCCTGCTGCAGTTCGCGTTCGAGAACCTCGGCCATCCGCTGCTGCCGGCCTGGGCCGCGTCCGGGCTGCTGGCGGCGGGCGTGCTGCTGCTGGCGGCGTACGTGCCCTATGCCCGGAACCGCCCGGACGCGGCGCTGGACCTCAGCCTGTTCGCCATCCGCACCTTCCGGGTCAGCACGCTGGCCGGCGGCCTGAGCCGGATCGGCGTCAACGCCGTGCCGTTCATGCTGCCGCTGCTGTTCCAGATCGGCTTCGGCCTCAGCCCGGTGCAGTCGGGGTCGCTCACCTTCGTGTCCAGCCTGGGCACGCTGGTGGTGCGGCCCGTGTCGGCCCGGCTGATGCGGCGCTTCGGCTACCGCGGGCTGCTGTCGGTCAACGGCGTGCTGTGCGCCGCCGTCATCGCGAGCTTCGCCCTGGTGCAGCCCACGACGCCGCATGGGCTGGTGTTCCTCATGGTCCTGCTGTTCGGCGTTGCCCGCAGCACGCAGTTCATGACCACGAACACGCTCACCTACGCCGACACGCCCTCCGCCAAGCTCAGCCGCAGCACGAGCCTGGGCGGGGTGATCCAGCAACTGACGATCTCCTTCGGCGTGTCGGCGGCGGCGGCGCTGCTCGGGTTGATCGCAGGGCCAGGCCGGCTGCCCGACGTGGCGGACTTCCATGGCGCGTTCCTGGTCGTGGCGCTGATCACGCTCGTGTCCGCGCCGGGCTTCCTGCGGCTGCGCCCGGAAGACGGGGCGCAGGTGAGCGGCTACCGCGCGAAGCCGGCCCCCGGCTAGGCACGTCCGGCATCGGCGATCACCGGCGCGACGGCCGCCGCGGTTGCCAGCAACTGCCGGTCCGTGAAGCGCGGCGCGGCCAGCGTGACGCCCACCGGCATCCCGTTCGGCCCGGCAAGGCCCGGCAGGTTGACGCAGGGCACGTGCAGCAGCGTCCACATCCGGTTGAACACGGCGTCGCCGGGGTGTCCGCCGGGCGGTGCCTCGCCGGGCGCGCTGGGCGCCAGCACGGCGTCGTACTCCGCGGCCAAGCGGTCGAACGCGGCCCGGCATCCGGCGGCGTGGTCGTAGGCGTCCAGCAACTGCCGGTGGGTGAACCCGTCGCGGTTCTCGACCCGGGAATGGAAATCGTCATGCAGCGCGTGCGGGTGGGCGCGGGCGAGGTTGAGGAACGCCGTCCGGCCCTCCGCGTGCATCACCACCCTCTGCATCGCCCCCAACGGGTCGAAGCTCGCGGGCAACTCCAACGCGCTGACCACCGCGCCCGCCCGGCGCAGCGCCGCCGCGGCCGTCTCCATGGCGTCAACCGTGCCCGGCGTGGCGCTCGCCCAGTCGGGCGTGCGGCAGACCGCGATCCGCGCCCCCTTCGGCACGACCGGCCGCGGCGGCGCGTCGTCATGCACGTCGAACACGTCGCACAGCAGGCCGAGGTCGTCGAGCGAGCGGGCATACAGGCCAAGCGTGTCGAGCGTCGCCGAATAGAGCTTCAACCCCTCCCGGCTCACCGCCCCCCAGGTCGGCTTGAGCGCGAACACCCCGCAGAAGGAGGCCGGGCGGATGGTCGAGCCGCCGGTCTGCGTGCCGAGCGACAGCGGCGCCTGGAAGTCCGCCACCGCCGCTGCCGAGCCGCTGGAGGAGCCGCCCGCCGTGCGCGACAGGTCATGCGGGTTGCGCGTCGCGGCGAAGCGCCCGGCGGCGGCGAACTCCGTCGTGTCGGTCTTGCCGAGGATCAGCGCGCCCGCCGCCCGCAAGGTCGAGACCGGCGCCGCGTCCGTGCCGGGCCGGTGGCCCTGGAAGATCGGCGAGTTGTGCTGCGTCGGCATGTCCGCCGTGTCGATCATGTCCTTCACGCCGACGGGGATGCCGTGCAGCGGGCCGCGCCGGGGCTGCTTGTCCAGCTCCCGCGCCCGGCGGATCACGGCGTCCGGATCGACGAAGGCCCAGGCGCGCACGTCCGCGTCGCGCTCCCCGATGCGGCGCAGGCAGGCGCGGGCCAGCGCCTCCGCCGTGAGCGTCCCGGCCTGCATCCGCGCCGCCGCCTCGCTCACGGTCAGCCGGTCGGGGGTCATCTGGGTCATGGCGCTTCCCTCGTCAGGCGCGGCGGTGCGGCAGGCCGGCGATGTGGGCAAGGCAGGCGTCGAGCGTCACGACATCGGCGTAGCGCCGGCCCACGTCGCGCAGGTTGGAGAGATGCGGCCCGTCCTCCACGTCCCCCACGCAGTCCTCCGGCACGATCACGCGGAAGCCGTAGGAGAAGGCGTCGATCACGCTGGCGCGCACGCAGCCGGAGGTGGTGCAGCCGGTGACGATCACGGTATCGACGCCCTGCCGCACGAAGGTCGGCGCGGCGGGGGTGTGGAAGAAGATGGACGGCGCGGCCTTGCACAGCACCACGTCATAGGCCGGGTCATGGATGCGCGGATCGAGCCGGACCGCCTCGCTGCCGTGCCGCAGCGTCTCGGTGACGGGCGGCACCTTCCAATGCGGCGCGTCCTCGGCACCTCGGTAGGCGGTGTAGCAACTCACCACAGGCAGCCCGGCGCTCCGGGCGGCGCGCAGCAGGGTCGCGGTGTTCACCACGGCGCGCTCGGTCAGCGCGGCGCCGCCGAGCGGGAAGCGCGGGTCGGTGAAGCCGAGCTGGAAATCGACGACGGCGATGCCGACGCGCTGCCCGAAGCCGACCTCCGTCCCGCCGTAGCCGCGCTGCCCGTACTCGTCCATCCCGATCCCCTCCGTTCGCCGAACCCAAAGGATGTAGCAACCGACGTGCCAGCGGCATCCGGTGGCGGGACTCGCCGCGCCGTGATAACCACGCCGCGCCGGGCGTCCGACCGGCGCCAGTGCGCCGACCGTCCACCCCCGCCGATTGTCCACCCCATCGGGATGCCGCATGACCCTGATCCTCACCAACGCCCGCCTCGTGCTCGCAAACGAGGCCGTGCCGGGCACCGTCGTGGTGGAGGATGGGAGGATCGCGGACGTGCAGCCCGGCCATCGCAGCGCGGCGCCGGGCGCCGTGGACTTGGGCGGCGACGTGCTGATGCCCGGCATCGTCGATGTGCATACCGACAACTTGGAGCGCCAGGTGCAGCCCCGCAGTAACGCGCGCTGGCCGTCGCGCTCCGCCATGGCGGCGCATGACGCGCAGTGTGCTGCGGCGGGGGTCACGACGGTGCTGGACGCGCTGTGCCTGGGCGACCTCGGCTTCGACAAGGACCGCATCCGCACCTTCCAGGACGGCGTGGCGGACCTGGATGCGCTGGCGGACACCGGGCTGCTGAAATCCGAGCACTTCCTGCACCTGCGCTGCGAGCTGCCGGCGCCTGACATGATGGAGCTGCTCGACCCCGTCGCCGAGCACCCCCGCGTCCGCATGGTCAGCCTGATGGACCACAGCCCCGGCGTCGGCCAGTACGCCGACCTCGGCCGCTACCGGAAGATGCGGGTGCGGGAAGGGCACAACTCGGCCTGGATCGAGGGCCGCATCGTGGAGCTGCAGGAGCAGCGCGCCCGCATGCGCGGCCCGAACCGCCGGGCGCTGCTGGACCGCATCGTGCCGCTCGGCATCGTGCTGGCCAGCCACGACGACAACACGGCGGAGGAGGTGGCGGAGAACGCCGCCGACGGCATCCGCATCAGCGAGTTCCCCGTATCCCTGCTGGCAGCGACGGAGGCGCGGGCACGCCGCATGGACGTGATCGCCGGCGCCCCCAACATCGTGCGCGGCGGCTCGCACTCCGGCAACGTGTCGGCGGCCGACCTGGTGCGGGCGCGCGTGGTGGACGCCTATGCCAGCGACTACGTGCCGTCCAGCCTGCTGGAGGCCGCCTTCGCCAGCGTGGTGCAGACCGGCATCACCCTGCCGCAGGGCGTCGCGATGGTGACGGCGAACCCGGCGCGCATGGCCGGGCTGCATGACCGCGGACGGATCGAGCTGGGGCTGCGCGCCGACCTGCTGCACGTCCGGCAGCACGAGGGGATGCCGGTGGTCCGCCAGGTTTGGCGCGGCGGGGAGCGGGTGAGCTGACCATGCCTGCGGAGCAGGCGAGCTAACCATGCGGGCCGCGCTGTACTACGCCCCGGCCTTGTCCGACCCGTTGTGGCCGGCGGCCTGCGCCTGGCTGGGCCGCGACCCGGAAACCGCCGCCACCCTGCCGCAGCCCGGCCTGCCGGACATCCACGCCGTCACCGCCGACGCGAGGCTCTACGGCTTCCATTGCACGCTGAAGCCGCCGATGCGGCTCCGCACGAACTACCACGCCTTCGTGGACGACGCGGCCGCCCTGGCGCGCGGCCTCGCCCCCTTCGCCATGCCGCGGCTGCACGTCGCGGACCTATCGGGCTTCCTCGCCTTACGGGAGGCCGAGCCGTGCCCCGCGCTCCGCGCCTTGGCCGATGCCTGCGTCGCCGGGGTGGACCGCCACCGTACGCCGCCGGAGGAGGCCGAGCTGGCCCGGCGCCGCGCGGGCGGGCTGTCAACGGCGCGGGAAGCCAACCTGCTGCGCTGGGGCTACCCCGGCGTATTCGAAGAGTGGCGCTTCCACATGACGCTGACCCGGCGCCTCGCGGATGCGGAGCGCGCCGTGTTCCTGCCCGCAGCAGAGGCGCACCTGGCGGACGCGCTGCCGCACCCGCGCCGGGTCACGGACATCTGCGTGTTCACCCAAGCCGGACCCGGCGCCCCGTTCATGATTGCGGAGCGTCTCCCGATGCGCGGGTGATCGCGGCCAGCAGCTCGCGCACTCCGGCCTCGACCGTGCCGTCGTTCACCACCGTCTGCCGCTCCACCGGCAGCCGCAGCTCGATGGAGCGGGCCAGGCGGCGCGCCACGTCCACCGCGTCCTCCCGCCCGCGCGCCGCGAGCCGCAGCGCCAGCACGTCCGCCGGGGCCGAGACCTCGATCACGGAGACCGGGAAGCGGGCCGCCGCCTCCGCCACCACGGCGCGGGACACGTTGACGACCACGACCCGCCCGCGCGCCAGGTCCATCGAGATGTCGGCGGGGATGCCGTAGTGCAGCCCGTGCGCCCGCCAGGTCAGCGCGAAGTCGCCGGCCTGCCGGCGCAGCTCGAACGCCTGCTCCGTCGTGCTTTCGTGCGCCTCCTGACCCATGTCGCCGGGCCGGGTGATGACGCGGCGCACGAAGCGGAAGCGCAGGTCGTCCGCCAGCGCGTCGCGGGCGCCGTTCAGCAGGGTGTCTTTGCCGGCCCCGGACGGCCCGACGATCAGGATCAGCATCGGCGCTCCAAGCTCACGCGCAGGTTCTACGCGCTGGTTTTACGTGGGCGGACCTTGGCGATAGGCTGGGCGCCGCGCAACCCGGAGGCAGCCCTTATATGTTCACCACGCGGCCCGAGATCGCCGGCACCTTCGGCGTCGCCGCCAGCACGCATTGGCTGGCCACCGCCGTCGGCATGGCGGTGCTGGAGCGCGGCGGCAACGCCTTCGACGCCGCAGCCAGCGCGGGCTTCGTGCTCCAGGTCGCCGAGCCGCACCTGAACGGACCCGGCGGCGACGCGCCGATCATCGTCCACAGCGCCCGCACCGGCACCCAGCACGTGGTCTGCGGCCAGGGCACGGCACCAGAGGCAGCGACGCTTCCGCATTTCGAGTCGCTCGGCCTCGACCTGATCCCGGCGACCGGGCTGCTGCCCGCGGTGGTGCCGGGCGCGTTCGGCGCCTGGTGCCGGATGCTGCGGGACTGGGGCACTTGGGAGCTGGCGGACGTCCTCGCCTACGCCATCGGCTACGCGACGGCCGGCGTGCCGCTGGTGCCGCGCGTGCCCGCCACCATCGAGGGGGTGCGCCCGCTGTTCGAGGCCGAGTGGCCCAGCAGCGCCGCCGTGTTCCTGCCCGGCGGCGCGACGCCCGCGGTCGATGGCCTGTTCGCCAACCCGGACCTTGCCGCCACCTACCGGCGCCTGTGCCGGGAGGCCGTGGGCAGCACGCGGGAAGCGCGCATCGACGCCGCCTGCGCCGCTTGGTACGGCGGCTTCGTCGCCGAGGCGGTCGGGCGCTTCTTCGGGGATACCGACGTGCTCGACGCCTCCGGGCGGCGGCACCGCGGGCTGCTCGCCGCCCAGGACTTCTCCAAGTGGTCCGCAACCGTCGAGGACCCTGCCGCCTACGACTACCACGGCCATACCGTGCTGAAATGCGGGCCGTGGAGCCAGGGGCCGGTGTTCCTCCAGCAGTTGGCGCTGCTGCGCGGCTTCGACATCGGCGCGATGGACCTGCTCGGCCCCGACTTCGTGCACACGGTCGTCGAGTGCGCCAAGCTCGCCTTCGCCGACCGCGAGGCGTACTACGGCGACCCGGACTTCGCCGCCGTGCCGCTCGATGACCTGCTGTCCCCCAACTACAACCTGGCCCGGCGCGGCCTCGTGGGGCCGCAGGCGTCGATGGAGCTGCGCCCCGGCGGCATCCCGGGCTTCGACCCTTGGGTGGACCACGGCGCGCACCGCCGGGCCGGGATGCTGGACCAGGCGCCGGGCGCAGGGGAGCCGACGGTGGCGCGGCTGGGCGTGATCGGCGCCGACACCGTGCATGTCGATGTGATCGACCGCTGGGGCAACATGGTCAGCGCGACGCCCTCCGGCGGCTGGCTGCAATCCTCGCCGGTGGTGCCGGGCCTCGGCTTCCCCATGGGCACGCGCGGCCAGATGTTCTGGCTGAAGCCCGGCCTGCCCAACAGCCTGGCCCCCCGTAAGCGTCCGCGCACCACCTTGTCCCCGAGCTTCGCGCTGCGCGACGGCAAGCCGTGGATGGCGTTCGGCACGCCGGGCGGCGAGCAGCAGGACCAATGGTCGCTGACCTTCTTCCTCCGCATGGTGCACGGGCGCCTCGGCATCCAGCAGGCCATCGACATGCCGAGCTTCCATTCCGAGCACTGGCCCAGCAGCTTCTGGCCCCGCATCGCCCGGCCCGGCAAGCTGGTGCTGGAGGGCCGATACCAAGCGGGCGTGCTGGAGGATCTGCGGGCGCGCGGCCACCTGGCGGAGCAGGGGCCGGATTGGTCGGAGGGCCGGCTCTCCGCGGCGCGGCGGGAGGGCGCGCAGATGTTCGCCGGCGCCAACCCGCGCGGGATGCAGGGTTATGCGGCGGGGCGGTGAGGAGCCGGGCTGAGCCTCGGTTCATGCAGGCTGCCGGCCCAGTCAGTCGATGTCGGTCGGCAGGGCGGGGTTGCGGGCGTGCTCGAACATGCGACGGAGCTGGCCGGGCAGCACCCGGCTTGAGGACAGGTCTTCGGGCAATGCGTCCTCCGTGAACCACTGCACTTCCGAGGTTTCCTGCCCGGTCGCCGCGGCGCCCCCCACCACGTCGCAGATGAAGAACAGCTTGCAGCAGGAGAACACCCGGTCCGGGTGGCCTTGCCGGGTGCGGTCCCAGCAGGCGGCCAGCTTCCGCACGCGCACCTGGTAGCCGCTCTCCTCCCGCACTTCCTTGGCCACGTTCTCCGCGGGCGTGAGGTTCACGTCCGCCCAGCCGCCGGGCAGCGTCCAGCGCCCGCTGTCCGCGACCTCCCGCACCATGAGCAGCCGCCCGGCGCCGTCGAACGCCGCGCCGCGCACGTCCACCTTGGGGGTGGCGTAGCCCTGCTCGCCCGCGAACAGCGCCTCGACCCGCTCGGCCAGCGCCCCGGTGTGCGCGGCCATGACCTCGGAAGCCAGGGCACGCAGCCTCTCGTACCGCTCACGGTCATAGGGGTCGCGGGTGAAGGCGAGGCCGGTCTGCGCGATGGCCTGGAGTTCCCGCGTCCACGTCAGCCAGTCCGGTTCGGCCATCACCCTGCGTTGCCTCTGCGATCAGGCGTCCAGTATGCGCGCAGCCGTCCCCCGTGGCCATGCGGGGTCAATGGAACGGGCGCACCAGCCCCATGCGGATCGTGTCGCCGGGCGGCACCGGCGCCGTGCCGGCCGGGTCGAAGGTCGGCAGCGCGCGGAGCTGTTCGGGCGTGAGGTCCATCAGCGCCAGGTGCTCGCCCAGCAGCGCCAAGGCGTCCGAGGGCACGGCGACCGGACGGGCGCCGAGGCCCAGCGCGCCGCGCCACCCGGCGTCCCGTGCCGCCACCACGAGGAGCACCGCCCCGTCCGCCCGCCGCGCCACGCCGTCCACCCGGCCCAGCACGGTCTGCTGCTCGACCGGACGGAGCACCTGGCGGTGGATCAGCTCGCCCACCCGCACCGGCTGCGGGAAGCGCCGGGCAGCCTGCGCGGACTCCTGCGCGAGCACGGGGACGGCCAGCAGCAGGGCGGCGAGCAGGCAGGCGGCAAGCGGACGGATCGGCGGCATGGCGGGCCTCATGTCGGGTGCGGCGCCAGCCTATCACGCCCGCACCCAAGCTGGGCCGTCATGGATTCGACCACCATCTTTCCCTGCCGGGCGGCGCGGCGCGTGCTAGGGTCGGGCCTTCGGTCATGCGAGGTCCCATGAGCGCCACAGCAGCCCCCCATCCCGGCGTGCCCACCGTCCCGGTGCGGCGCCTGCATCCCTGGCCGGTGCGGGTCATGCACTGGACCAACGCCGCCGCCATGGTGGTGATGATCGGCTCCGGCTGGGGCATCTACGACGACAGCGTGATCTTCGGCGCCCTCCATTTCGGCAAGCCGTTCCGCATCGGCGGCTGGGCGGCGGAGAGCCTGCAATGGCACT
This sequence comes from uncultured Acetobacteraceae bacterium, assembly GCA_964246905.1. Taxonomy (GTDB): domain Bacteria; phylum Pseudomonadota; class Alphaproteobacteria; order Acetobacterales; family Acetobacteraceae; genus CAHJXG01. The sequence goes on from CAXTTB010000083.1 coordinate 9,295, forward strand.
TCGCCGGCATGTGGCTGCTGGTGCTGAACGGCGGCGCCTATCTCCTCTACGGCATGTTCACCGGACGGCTGCGGGAGCGGCTGCTGCCGATCCGCCTCCGCGACCTCCTGCAGACGGTGCGCGACACGCTGCGCCTGCATGTCGCGCACGAGGACCTGACCACCTACAACGCCGTGCAGAAGCTGCTGTACATCATCGTGATGCTGGCCGGGGCGTCGCAGGTGGTGAGCGGGCTGGCGATCTGGAAGCCGGTGCAGTTCGCCGGGCTGACGGCGCTGCTGGGCGGGTTCCAGGCGGCGCGGCTCGTGCACTTCACCGGCATGGCGGTCATCGTCGGCTTCCTGGTCGTGCACGTCGCGTTGTCGCTGCTGGTGCCGCAGACGTTGTGGGCCATGCTCACCGGCGGCCCACGGTTGCCGGCTCCGGGCGCGCGGCCATGAGGTCG
>CAXTTB010000083.1:9749-10790 GCA_964246905.1 uncultured Acetobacteraceae bacterium
CCAAGCGCACCGGTGGCCCCCGCGTGCCGGCCCGGGCGGCCCGGGGCGCGCAGCCATGAGGTCGCTGTTCCGCCCCGGCAACCCGCCCGACCCGGCGATCCTCGACAACCACACGCCGCTGATCCGCGGGTTGCAGCGCCGCGGGCTGCTGCGCGGCGGCCTGTCGCTCGGCGCGCTCACGGCGCTCACCGGCTGCGACGTGTCGAGCGATGCCTCCGTGCAGGCGGCGCTGCGGGCGGTGTCGAGGTTCAACGACCGGGTGCAGGCGCTGCTGTTCGACCCGGACAAGCTCGCACCCACCTACCCGGCGTCGATGGTGCTCAAGCCGCCGCGCTTCAACGCCTACTTCGACATCCAGGACCTGAAGCCCGTGGACGGCGACGCCTGGCGGCTCGAACTCGCGGGCCTGATCGCGGACAGGCGCCCCTGGACCCGCCAGCAGATCGCCGGACTCCCCGAAACCGAGATGATCGTCCGCCACATCTGCGTGGAGGGCTGGGACTATATCGGCCAGTGGTCGGGCGTGCCGCTGCGCACCTTTCTGGAGCGCGTCGGCGCCGACACGCGGGCCCAGTACGTCGCGTTCAAGACCGCCGATGACTACCCGGGCAGCATCGACATGGCGACCGCGCTCCACCCGCAGACCCTGCTCGCCACCAAGTACGCCGGGGAGATGCTGCCCGACCCGTTCGGCTATCCGCTGCGCCTCCGCACCTCCACCAAGCTCGGCTTCAAGAACCCCAAGTGGATCACCGCCATCGAAGTCACCAACACCTACCCCGGCGGGTATTGGGAGGACCTCGGCTTCAACTGGCAAAGCAGCCTCTGAGGGCTACACGTCCTTCGCGCTGTCGCCGCCGGTGACTTCGTACTCGGCGCCCGTCACCATGGCGGCGGCGTCGGAGGCCAGGAACACCGCAGCGGGCGAGATGTCGTCCGGCTGCAGCCAGCCTACCCGCAGCGGCACCGTCGGCGCCCGGACGTCCCAGGCCTGCTGCGGCGTCGGGTGCTCGGGCGGCTTCTGCCCGGTTTCCGCCATCG
>CAXTTB010000084.1:0-10498 GCA_964246905.1 uncultured Acetobacteraceae bacterium
CCAGCATGGGCGGTGCCAGCATGGGCGGCGCTCAGGGCAACAGCGGCAGTGTCGTCCCGGTGGGCGGCAACCAGGGGGTCAGCGGAAGCGGCGCCCCGGCCGGCATCGGCGGATTCGGCCAGCCGATTGGCGGGCAGCAAAGCTCGATGGCGTCCAATGACCCGAACGGGGCTGCTGGCAGCGCGGTTGCTGGCGCGGGCGCCGGCAGCGGCGGCTTCGACGCGAGCAGCCTCTCGGGTGGCGACGCGGCGTCCTTCCTCGCGCAAAGCCCCTTCGGCCCGTTGATCACCCAGGCGGGCGTTGACCCGAACGTTCTGCTGGCCAACCTGAGCGGCGGCAACAACTTCTCCGCCCTCATGGGCCTTGGGGGAGCCAACAACCCGTTCGGCAGCACGGCCAGCAGCGGCAGCGGCGGGAGCGGCTTCCCCGGCAGCGGCGGCGCCGCGCCCAGCGGTGGCGGCAGCAGCGACTACGCATCGGCGACCGACATCACGTCCGGGGTCTATGCGCAGATCACGGCCGATGGCGGCTCGGTCCCGAGCATGACGATCCCGACGACCTAAGCCGGGCACGACCGGGCCGGCGGCGTGTCCAACACGCCGCCGGCCTTTTTCATGGCAAATGCTTCCCGGACATGCAGCCGGCCCCGGTCTTCGCGTCTGCTACGACGCCGCCAGACGCCGTGGCAGGGCTTGCAGGGCCGCATGGACCCTGGCGGACGTCGCGTCGGCGTCCTCGTCCATGCTGTCGAGCACCAGATCCGCCTCGGCGTAAACTGGATGGCGCTGCGTCATCAGCCGCTGCAACACGCCGGCGGGGTCGCCCCGCAGCAGCGGCCGGTCCGTGCAGGCGTCGAGCCGCCGCAGCAGGAGCGGCAGGTCGCAGCGCAGCCAGACCGACACCGCCCTGTTCCGCATCACCCGGCGCGTCTCGGCATCCATGAACGCGCCGCCGCCGGTCGCCAGCACCAACGGGCCGCCCGTCAGCAGGCGCCGCATGGCCTGCCGCTCGCGGGCGCGGAAACCCGCCTCGCCCTCCTGCGCGAACAGCTCCGCGACGCTGCGCCCGGTGTCCTGCTCGATCTCGGTGTCTCCGTCGCGGAACGGCAGCCCGAGCTTTGCTGCGAGCCGGCGCCCCACGCTGGTCTTGCCGACGCCCATCATGCCGACCAGCGCGACGCTGCGCCCGGCGAGCTGGACGGACGCGCACTCCATGGACAGGACCTGGCCGTTCAACGCTTGCCTCGATGCCGTGGCGTGACGGCGCTGCTGGGAGATGCGGCTTTAAAGTCAAACGGATCGGCGGGGGTCAATATCATTAGATGGAAACGCAGTTGAACAGCAACATGCGCCAGGAGCATGGGCTGTTTCGGAACCGGGAAGTGAGCGCCATCCAACTTCCATGCTATCGGTCCGCGCCGATGCCAACCCTCCAAAGGAACAAGCGACCATGACCGCCGCGCACGCCCGATCCACTGCCGTGACCATCCTGCCGCCGGGGCGGGCGCTCCATGGCCGGGTCGTGCCGCCGGGGTCGAAGTCGATCACCAACCGCGCCCTGCTGCTCGCGGCGCTGGCCCGCGGCACCAGCCGCCTGACCGGCGCGCTCAAGAGCGACGACACCGCCCATATGGCGGCGGCGCTGCGCCAGATGGGCGTCACCGTCGCGGAGCCGGACGCCACGGGCTTCACGGTCACGGCCACGGGACGGCTGGCCGTGCCGGACGCGCCGCTCGGCCTGGGGAATGCCGGGACCGCCACGCGGTTCCTGACTGCCGCCGCCGCCACCGTCGCGGGCGAGGTGGTGATCGACGGCGACGCGCACATGCGGAAGCGGCCCATCGCACCCCTGGTCGCGGCCTTGCGCCGGCTCGGCGTCGATGCGATGGCGGAGAGCGGCTGCCCGCCCGTCGTCGTGCGCGGGCGCGGCGGCTTCGCGGGCGGCCGGGTCGAGATCGACGGCGGACTGTCCAGCCAATACGTCTCGGCCCTGCTGATGGTCGGCGCGTGCGGGCAGCGGCCTGTGGAGGTGGCGCTGGCCGGGCAGCACATCGGCGCGCGGGGCTACGTCGATCTGACCCTCGCCGCCATGCGGGCGTTCGGCGCCGAGGTCGAGCCGTTGGGCGACGCGGCCTGGCGGGTCGCGCCGACCGGCTACCGCGCGGCGGACTTCGCGGTGGAGCCGGACGCCTCCGCCGCAACCTACCTTTGGGCGGCGGAGGCGCTGACCGGCGGCGCCATCGACCTCGGCTTCGCGCCGGGCGCGTCGGGCCAGCCCGACGCCCGCGCGGCCGGCCTGATCGCCCGCTTCCCGCACCTTCCGCCCTTGATCGACGGCTCGCAGATGCAGGACGCCGTGCCGACGCTCGCCGTGCTGGCCGCCTTCAACGCGGCGCCGGTCCGCTTCGTCGGCGTCGCCAACCTGCGGGTCAAGGAGTGCGACCGGCTGGCGGCGCTCGCCACGGAGCTGTCGCGCATCGCCCCGGGCCTCGGGCGGGAGGACGGGGACGACCTCCTCGTGGCCAGCGACCCGGCGCTGTCCGGCACGACCCGTCCGACCCGCATCGAGACCTATTCCGACCACCGGATCGCTATGGCCTTCGCGCTGGCCGGGCTGCGGGTCGGCGGCATCACCATCCTTGACCCGGGCTGCGTGGCCAAGACCTATCCCGGCTACTGGGACGGCCTCGCCTCGCTCGGGGTCGGCTTGGTCGAGGGCGCGTGAAGCGGCTTCCCCAACAACCAATAACGAAGTGATGCGTCAATATTAACAAAGTTTAGCGACAATCTCGACAGTGCAGTGTGAAAGAGGCCTCTATCATTGATGTTCAGCCCTCATTCCGTGCGGCTGGTGTTCACCAAGGGGCTCGGCCATGGCTCACCTCGCCAACAACATCTCCACGCCGCTCAACCGCCTGCTTGCGTCGCTGCCGGCCCACGAGTACGATCAGTTCAAGGCTTGCCTGGTCCGCGTGTCACTTGTCCGCGACCAGGTGCTGGTGGAACAGGGCCAGCCGGTCGAGCACGCCTACTTCATCGAGCATGGCGTCGTGTCGGTGGTGTCGGACGCGACCGACGGGGAAGGCGGCATCCAGGTGGCCATGATCGGCCGGGAGGGCATGGTGGGCGACATGTCGCCGCTGAACGCGCGCAACGCCGCCTGCGCCAACATCGTGGTGCATATGCCCGGTGCCGCCCTACGCCTGTCCACCCATGATCTCCGCCGCGCCATCGAGCGCAGCCCGGCGCTGCACCTGGCCTGTGCCCGCTTCGCGCAGTCCTTGCTCGTCCAGGTCATGCAGACCGCCGTCTGCAACGCCCGGCGCAGCCTGACGGAGCGTTGCGCGCGCTGGCTGGTGATGACGCACGACCGGGTGGAGGGCAACGAGGTGCAAGTTACGCACGAGGCGCTTTCGGCCATGCTCGGGATGCATAGGCCCGGCGTCACCGTGGCGGCGGCGGCGCTGCAGCAGGCCGGGCTGATCCGGACCGGGCGGGGCCGCTTCACCGTGCTGGACCGGGCGGGGCTGCAGGACGTGGCGCAGGGGGCACGGCCCACGCTGCGCGTCACGCCGTTGCGCGTCCGTACGGGCGGGGTGCGCCACGGCGTGCGCCCGCCGGCCGTGGCCGCCAGCCTTTGATGCGAGCGGCGCCCGCACCGCGCATGGGATGGCCGCGGACCGAGACGGCTCCGCCTCACCCTGACAGGAACCCCGTTTAGCAATGTTCCAAACCCTGCTGCCCCAGCCCCCCGATGGCCTGCTCGCCCTCATCGGCCTGTTCCGCGACGATCCGCGCAACAGCAAGATCGACCTCGGCGTCGGCACCTATCGCAATGCGGCCGGGGTCACGCCTGTCTTGGAGGCGGTCAAGGCGGCGGAGCGCATCCTGCTGGAAGGCCAGCAGACGAAATCCTATCTCGGGCCGGAGGGCGACCAACGGTTCGTCGAGCTGCTGAGGCCCCTCGTGTTCGGCGCGGCAGACGCCCATGCCGGGCGCCTGGTCGGCGTGCAGACGCCCGGCGGCGGCGGCGCGCTGCGGCTGGGCGGCGAGCTGATCACCGCCGCCCGGCCCGGCGCCACCGTGTGGCTCGGCACGCCCACCTGGCCCAATCACCGCCCGGTGCTGGAGGCCGCGGGCCTCACGGTCGCCGAGTACCGCTATTTCGATCCTGCCACGCAGACGCTGTGCTTCGACGACATGCTCGCGGCGCTGTCTGCGGCAGACCCCGGCGACGCCGTCCTGCTGCACGGCTGCTGCCACAACCCCACCGGCGCCGAGCTTGACCCGGCGCAATGGGACGCCGTGGCCGAGGTCCTGGCCGAGCGCGGCCTCATGCCGTTCATCGACCTCGCCTACCAGGGCCTGGGCAGCGGCCTGGAGGCCGATGCCTACGGCGTGCGCCGCGTGCTCGCCGCCGTCCCGGAGGCGTTGGTCGCCTACTCCTGCGACAAGAACTTCGGGCTCTACCGCGAGCGGACCGGGGCGCTGTTCGCGCTGGCCCGCGACGCCGGCGCCGCGTCCACCGTGTTCGGCAACCTGCTGTCCCTTGCCCGGGTGAACTGGTCGATGCCGCCGGACCATGGGGCGGCGGCGGTGCGGATCGTGCTGGACAGCCCCGAGCTGTCGCGGCTCTGGCGCACGGAGCTTGACGGCATGGCCCGGCGCATCAACGCGGTGCGGGACGCCCTGGCCGCCGCCGAGCCGCGGCTCGGCTTCCTGTCGCGGCAGCGCGGCATGTTCTCGCTGCTGCCGGTCTCTCCGGACACCGTGGCGGTCTTGCGCCGCGACCACGGCATCTACATGGCCGGCAGCGGGCGCATCAACCTCGCGGGCTTGCAGGCCGCCGACGCCGGCATCTTCGTCGAGGCCTTGCGGGCGGTGGACGGCTTGCCGAAAGAATGACCGAACGAACATCGGGCGCCGGGTCCCATTGCCCGCCCGGCTCCCCATTTCAACCACCTGAGCACTAGGAGTTCCGGCCTTGAACGAGATCCTGCCCAACAGCCTGCGCAGCGGCCCCGACAGCCGCGGCCGGTTCGGCACTTTCGGCGGACGCTTCGTCGCCGAAACGCTGATGCCGAACGTGCTGGAGGTCCAGCAGGCCTACGACGACGCCCAGAACGACCCGGCCTTCGAGGCCGAGTGGCGCCGCCTGCTCAAGGATTACGTCGGCCGCCCCAGCCCGCTCTGGTTCGCCGAACGGCTGACCCAGCACTTCGGCGGCGCCAAGATCTACTTCAAGCGCGAGGAGCTGAACCACACCGGCGCGCACAAGATCAACGCCGTGCTCGGCCAGATCATGCTGGCCCGGCGCATGGGCAAGACGCGCATCATCGCCGAGACCGGCGCCGGGCAGCACGGGGTCGCCACCGCCACGGCCTGCGCGCTGTTCAACCTGCCCTGCCTCGTGTTCATGGGCGCCACCGACGTGGAGCGGCAGCAGCCCAACGTGTTCCGCATGAAGCTGCTGGGCGCCGAGGTGAACGCTGTCACCTCCGGCTCGGCCACCTTGAAGGACGCGATGAACGAGGCCCTGCGCTATTGGGTCGCCAACGTCGAGGACACCTACTACTGCATCGGCACCGTCGCCGGGCCGCACCCGTATCCCACCATGGTGCGCGACTTCCAGTCGGTGATCGGCGACGAGACGCGGGAGCAGATGCTGGCCGCGGAGGGCAAGCTGCCGGACGCCATCGTGTGCGCGGTCGGCGGCGGGTCGTCCGCCATGGGCATCTTCCACCCGTTCCTGGACGACCCCGAGGTGAAGCTGTACGGCGTCGAGGCCGCCGGGCGCGGCCTGGACAGCGGCGCGCACGCGGCGGCGATCAACGGCGGCAGCCCGGGCGTGTTGCATGGCAACAAGACCTACCTGCTGCAGAACCGCGACGGCCAGATCACCGAGGCGCACTCGATCTCCGCCGGCCTCGACTACCCCGGCATCGGGCCGGAGCATTCCTGGCTGCACGACATCGGCCGGGTCGATTACGTGGCGGCGACGGACAGCGAGGCGTTGGAGGCGTTCCAGCTCTGCTCGAAGATGGAGGGCATCATCCCCGCGCTGGAGACGGCGCACGGCCTGGCCTACATCGCCAAGCTGGCGCCCACGATGAAGCCGGACGAGACCATCGTGCTGAACCTGTCGGGCCGCGGCGACAAGGACATCTTCACCGTGGCGCAGCACCTGGGCCAGGCGCTGTGAGCGAGGGCGGCGTGAGCCGAGGCAGCATGAGCGGTGGTGGCACCGGGCGGATCGCCGCCCGTTTCGCCAAGCTGCGGGCGGAGGGGCGCGGGGCGCTGATCCCGTTCCTGGAGGCCTACGACCCCGACGGCGCGACCTCCATGGAGATCCTGCGCGGGATGCCGGCGGCCGGCGCCGACCTGATCGAGATCGGCGTGCCGTTCACCGACCCGGCCGCCGACGGACCGACCATCCAGCGGGCGGGCCAGCGGGCGCTGAAAGCCGGCGGCACGCTGCCGGGCACGCTCGCCATGGTGGAGGCGTTCCGGCGCGAGGACGGCGAAACGCCCGTGGTGCTGATGGGCTACCTCAACCCGATCCTCGCCTACGGCCCCGAGCGGTTCTGCCGCGACGCCGGGGCGGCCGGCGTGGACGGCCTGATCGTCGTCGATATGCCGGCGGAGGAGGCGGACGAGCTGATGTCCCACATCGATGGCGCCGGGCTGGACCTGATCCGCCTGGTGGCGCCCACCACCGACGACAAGCGCCTGCCGCTGGTGCTGAACGGGGCAGGGGGGTTCGTTTACCACGTCGCGATCACCGGCATCACCGGCACGCGCTCCGCAGCAGCGGAGGACCTGGCCGTCGCGATCCCCCGGGTGCGCGCCCATACCGACCTGCCGGTCGCCATCGGCTTCGGCGTCCGCACCCCGGCGCAGGCGGCGCAGGCCGTTCGGGTCGCCGACGCCGCGGTGGTGGCGAGCGTGCTGATCGAGACGCTGGCGGCGTCGCTGGACGAGCACGGCCAGGCGCAGCCGGACACGGCGCGCCAGGTGCTGGACCAGGTGCGCGGCCTGGCGGAGGCGATCCGGGAAGCCCGGGGCGGCGCCGTCGCGGCGTGAGGGCCGCGACGAGGCTCAGCACCGCGAACGGGTAGGCCCTGGACAGCGTGGCCTCCCCTAGCACGCGGGGCCACGCCGCCAATCCGCTCAGCGGTGGGTTGCCGACCAGGCTTGGCGCCGGCATGACGCCGGTCCCGTTTCGTCCCGGCCTTTCAGGCGGCAGCGTCAGGACAAGCATTGCGGCATCCAATCCCATCCATGGCATGGGATGTGCTTGACTCGTCCATGCCCACTGTTCCTCACAGACGCCACCCGGGAAAGGAGCCTGCGCCCATGACCAACCGGACACGCCGCGCCGCCGCGCTGCCAGTCTAGGCTCCGGGATGGACTTGCCCGAAGTCCGCGCCGTTGCCCGGCCCCGCACGCGCGACGAGCTGCCGCCCTGCAGCGCCGGGTCGGCCTGGCTCGCGGGCGGCACCTGGCTGTTCTCCGAGCCGCAGCCGGGGCTGCACGCGCTGATCGACCTGGCCGGGATGGGCTGGCCGGCGCTGGAGCCGTCCGCGTCCGGGCTGCGCATCGGCGCCACCTGTCCCATCAGGGTGCTGGAAGCCTTTGCCGCCGCCGCGGACTGGCGGGCCGCGCCGCTGTTCGCCGGGTGCTGCCGGGCGCTGCTGGGGTCGTTCAAGATCGCGGGGGTGGCGACCGTGGGGGGCAACGTCTGCCTGTCCCTGCCGGCCGCGCCGATGGTGGCGCTGACGGTCGCGCTGGACGGGGTGGCCCGGGTGTGGCGCCCGGATGGGACGGAGCGGGAGGTGCCGATGGCCGGGTTCACCACGGGGCCGCAGCGCACCGTGCTGGCGCCGGGCGAGCTGCTGCGCTGCATCGACCTGCCGGACGCGGCGCTATGCCGGCGCAGCGCGATGCGGCAGGCGTCGCTCACGGCGCACGGGCGTTCCGCGGCCTTGCTGGTAGCCACGATGGAGGCGGGCCGCTTCGCCCTCACCGTCACCGCCAGCACCGTGCGCCCGGTGCACGCGGCCTGGGCGGCACCGCCCTCGCGCGAGGCGCTGGACGCCCACATCACGTCCTTCCCGCCCGCGCTCTGGCTCGACGACGTGCACGGCGCGCCGGCCTGGCGCCGGCACATGACCCGGCGGCTCGCGGCCGAACTGCATGAGGAGCTGCTGGGATGACCGTCCTGCACGTCAACGGCCAGGCGCAGGAGTGCGACCCGGCGCCGGGCCAATGCCTGCGCACGCAGCTCCGCGCGCTCGGCTGGTTCGGGGTCAAGAAGGGCTGCGACGCCGGGGACTGCGGCGCCTGCACCGTGCTGCTGGACGGCCAGGCGGTGCAGAGCTGCCTGGTGCCGGCCTGGCGTGCCGAGGGCCGGGCCGTCACGACCATCGAGGGGTTGGGCGAGGGCGGCCTGCACCCGTTGCAGCAGGCGTTCGTGGACGCGCAGGGCTTCCAATGCGGCTTCTGCACCCCCGGCATGGTGCTGACCGCCAGTGTCCTCGACCCGGCGCAGCGGGCGGACCTGCCGCGGGCGATGAAGGGCAACCTGTGCCGCTGCACCGGCTACCGCGCCATTGCGGACGCGATGGATGGCCTGCGTCATGTCGGGGACCTACCGGGCAATGAAGCCGCACCGGATGCGGAAGGAGTTGTGACGGGGGCGTCCCGCTACACGCTGGATCTCGACATGCCGGGCCTGCTGCACATGCGCCTGCTGCGCTCGCCGCACGCCCATGCCCGCATCCGCGCCATCGACCGCGCCGCCGCCCTCGCCGTGCCGGGCGTCGCCGCCGTGTTCACGCATGAGGACGCGCCGGCGCGGCTGTACTCCTCCGCCCGGCACGAGGACTTCCGCGCCAACCCCGACGACACCCGCCTCTTGGACGACGTGGTGCGCTTCGCCGGCCAGCGCGTCGCCGCCGTGGTGGCGGACAGCGAGGCCGCCGCAGAGGCCGGGTGCCGCGCGCTGATCGTGGACTACGACATCCTGCCCGCCGTGTTCGACCCGGCGGAGGCCATGCGGCCCGGCGCCCCCGTCCTGCACGACAAGCAAGCCCACCGCATCCCGGACCCCGCCCGCAACATCGTGGCCAAACTGCATGGCGGCCACGGCGACCTCGCGGCCGGCTTCGCGGCGGCGGACCGGGTGGAGGAGATCACGTGCGACCTGCAGCGGGTGCAGCACACGGCGATGGAGACGCATTGCGCCCTCGCCTGGATGGAGGGCGACCGCCTGGTGGTGCGGAGCAGCACGCAGGTGCCGTTCCTGGTGCGGGAGGGCCTCGCGGACCTGTTCGGCCTGCCGCCGCACCGGGTCCGCGTGCTGTGCGCGCGGGTGGGCGGCGGGTTCGGCGGCAAGCAGGAGATGCTGGTCGAGGACATCGTGAGCCTGGCCGCCCTGCGCCTGGGCCGTCCCGTCAAGCTGGAACTCACGCGCGCCGAGCAGTTCGCCGCCACCACCACGCGCCACCCGATGCGCGTCACGGTGCGCGTGGGCGCCACGCAGGACGGCGTGTTGACGGCGCTCCAGGTCGATGTGCTGGCCAACGCGGGCGCTTACGGCAACCACACGCAGGCCGTGCTGGCGCATAGCTGCAACGAGCTGATGAGCCTGTACCGCTGTCCCAACACGGCGGTCGATGCGGCGGCGGCCTACACCAACACGGTGCCGGCGGGCGCCTTCCGCGGCTACGGCATGGGGCAGACGCTGTTCGCATTGGAGCAGGCGATGGACGCCCTGGCGCGCGGCCTCGGCATCGACCCGTTCGCGTTCCGCCGCCGCAACATGGTGCGGCCCAGCGACTCTTTGCACGAGGCGCACGGCCTGCTGGACGACGTGGAGTTCGGCAGCTACGGCCTCGATCAATGCCTGGACCTCGTGGAGCGCGCGCTCCTCGCCGACCCCGGCCTCCCGGCGCCGGAAGGGGCGGAGTGGCAGGTCGGCCAGGGCGTCGCGATGGGGATGCTGGCGACCGCGCCGCCATTCGGGCACCGGGCGGAATCGCGGCTGTTCCTGGCGGCGGACGGCGCGTTCGACCTGCATGTCGGCACGGCGGAGTTCGGCAACGGCACCTCCACCACGCACCGCCATGTGGCCGCCGCCGTGCTGGGCACGGCGCCGGGCCGCATCCGGCTGCGGCAGTCCGACACCGACCTGGTGGGCCACGACACCGGCGCGTTCGGCAGCACCGGCACCGTGGTCGCGGCCCGGGCGACGGAGACGGCCGCCCTGGCGCTGCGGGAGCGCATCCTGGCGGCGGCCGCGGCGCTCACCGGCCATCCCGCGTCCGAGTGCCGGCTGATCGAGGGCGCCGTGCTGTGCGGCAACCGGGCGGTGCCGCTGTCGGAGCTGCCCGGCGCCGGCGCGGGCCTTGCCGTGATGCGCAAGGCGGACGCCGCGCCGCGCTCCCTCGCGTTCAACGTGCAGGGGTTCCGGGTGGCGGTGAACCGCGGCACCGGGG
>CAXTTB010000085.1:0-2933 GCA_964246905.1 uncultured Acetobacteraceae bacterium
GCGCGGCGCCGATGCCGCTGGCCGCCCCAGTGATGACGGCGGTGCCGCCGCGCAGCGGGAACGGCCCCCGGGTGCCGGCCGTCATCGCGCAGCCCTTCCGGTGCAGCCCCGCCGGACGCATCTGCAGGCGGGCAACGTGCCCCTCGTTTCGTTCCGCATCAGGACATTCCTCTGGTTGGGTCGGCTTTTTTGGTTGTGCGTCGTGGCCGGCGCCCGGCATCGCTCATGGCAACAGGATCACCTTGCTTGCGGCACGCTGGCGCGACAACTCGAAACCGTCCAAGCCGCGCGACAAGGGCAGCCGGTGCGTGATCATCGGGCGGAAGCCCTCGGGGTCGCGCGCCAGCAGCGCCGCGACGCGCTCCCAGGTGCGCTGCTCCGAGCTGTGCGAGGCGCGGAGCTGGTGGCGGTTGCGGACGAACGTGGTCAAGGGCAGCGACAGCGGCGCCGCATGGATGCCGGCGACCACCAGCACGCCGCCGCGCCTGAGCAGCGGCAGCGCCTCGGTGATCGACGGCGGGTGCCCGGTGGCCTCCAGCACCACGTCCACCGGCTTGCCCCCGGTCAGCGCCAGCACCTGCGCCGCCAGCGGCCCCTCCGCCACATCGACGCAGTCGGGGAAGCCAAGCTCGCGCAGCACGTCGAAGCGCGGGCCGTCGGCGCGGCCGGTGACGATCACCCGGCCCGCCCCGGCGGCGCGCGCCATCAGCGCGAGGCCCTGCCCAATGGTGCCCGGCCCCAGCACCAGCACGGTGTCGCCGAGGCCCACGTCCCCCACCATCACGGCGTCCGCCGCCACGGCCAGCGGCTCGACCAGGGCGCCCAGCTCGGCGTCCACCGCGTCGGGCAGCGGCAGGCCGTTGCCCGCCTCCCCCCGCAAATAGGGCGCGAAGCCGCCGTCGCAGGACAGGCCGAGGCCCATCGGCGTCCCGTTCAGCCGGGGATCGCCGGGCCAGGCCACGTCGCGCTCCCCGCGCACCACGCGCGGATGCACCGAGCCGCGCGTGCCCGGCGCCACCCCGGCGCCGGAACCCACGGCCTCCACGGTGCCGGCCAGCTCGTGCCCCATGGTCAGCGGCAGATGCGGCACCATGAACTGGTAGCCGTCCGTCCATTCATAGGCGTGCACGTCGCTGCCGCAGATGCCGACCGCCTCCACCCGCACCAGCACCTCGCCACGGGCGGGCGCGCCCGGCTCCGGGATGTCCTGCAGCTCCAGGCCGAAGCCGGGCTGCGTCTTGCGGAGCGCCAGCATGGTCAGAACGGCTCCGGGTAGTGCCCGTGGAAGAAGGTGAGCGGCGGCTTGGCGTTGGGGTCGGTGATGACCTCGATCAGGTTCGGCTCGTTCGACGCGAAGGCGGCGTCGAGCGCCGGGCCGACATCCTCCCCGCGCTCCACCCGGGCGGCGCGGATGCCGCAGGCGCGGGCGATGGCGGCGTGGTCCACGTCGGCGAAGTCGCAGGCGATGGTGTGGTCGCCCAGGATGGTGTCCTCCCCGTGCTTCTGGAAGCCGAGGATGCCGTTGTTCAGCACCACCACGGTGACGGGCACCTTGAGGCGGCGCAGCGTCTCAAGCTCCGCCCAGGAATGCGCGAAGCCGCCGTCGCCGCACAGGCAGACCACCCGGGACCCCGGCGCCGCGACCTGCGCGCCGATGGCCAGCGGCACGCCCCAGCCGAGGCCGGCGAGGCCGCGCGGCGTCAGGAACCGCTGCCCGGCGCGCTTCGCCGTGAGATAGTTGATGACCCAGTTCGAGGAGTAGGAGGCGTCGGCGCAGACGATACCGTCCGCGGGCAGGCGCCGGTCGATCTCGGCGACCACGCGCTCCGGGCGCACCGGGCCGCCGTCCCGGGTGGTGACGCCCGCGACCAGCGTGCGCCAGCCGGACACGGCGGCGGCGATCTGCGCCTCCACCTCCGGACGCGCGGCGGTGCGCGCGGACAGGTCGAGCTTCAGCATCTCCTCCCGCAGGGCGGCCAAGGTCAGCTTGGCGTCGCCGACCAGGCGCAATGCCTCGTAGTTGCGGCCGATCTCCGCCGGGTCGGGGTCGATGTGGATGAAGCGCGCGCCGCGCGGGTAGAGCTGCCAGGAATCCGTGCCGTTCTGGTTGGTGCGGTTGCCGACCAGCAGCACGACGTCGGCGCCTTCCACCATCGGGCGCATGTCGCGCGTGCGGGCGCCGAGGCCCATGGTGTTGCCGACCACGCCGAGGGACAGCGGATGCGTCTCATCGACGCCGCCCTTGCCCATGAAGGTGGTCGCGACCGGCAGGTGCGCGTCCGCTTGCAGCGCCGCAAGCTCCGCGGCGGCGTCGGACAGGTGGACGCCGCCCCCCGCGATGACGAGCGGGCGCTGGGCCTGGGCCAGCAGCAGGGCTGCCTCCGCGATGCGGGCGGGGTCGGCGAGCGTCCGGTCCAGCGGGAAGCGGCCGAGGCTGGACTGGCGCGGGGAGGTGCGCCCCGCCTTCTCCGACAGCAGGTCCGCCGGCATCAGCAGCACCGCCGGGCCGGGCCGTCCGGAGGTCGCGGCGGCGAAGGCCATGTCCACGTAGTCCTCCAGCCGGTCGGCGCGGTCCACCCGGCGGACGAACTTCGCCACCGCGTCGAACAGGCGCATGTGGTCGAGGTCCTGGAAGGCGTTCTTGTCCGTGGTGCTGCGCGCCACCTCCTGCACCAGCGCGATCACCGGCACGCTGGCCTTCATGGCTTCCGCCAGCGGCGGCACCAGCAGCGTCGCGGCCGGGCCGTTCTGCGCGGTGACGACGCCGACCTTGTGGGAGATGCGGGCGTAGCCGTCCGCCATCGTGCCGCCCATGTTCTCCTGCCGGTACACCGTCTGCTGGATGCCGACATGCGGGGAGGCGAGGTGGAACGCCGAGGGGAGGCTTTGGCCGAAGGTGACGGTCACGCCGTGGCGCGCGAACGCCTCCGCCA
>CAXTTB010000085.1:3033-10480 GCA_964246905.1 uncultured Acetobacteraceae bacterium
GCCTGGGCGGCGGATGAGCCTTGGTCGGGCATGAGCCAACTCCCTCGATGTCTAATTTTGTTATTTGCGATAACAAAACCCATCGGCCTTGACGTGTCAACCATGCCGCGCGCATTACCGATGGCGCATGGATATCGAAGCCTCCTTGACACCGATCGACCGGGCGGAGAGCGTCGCCGGGAAGGTGTACCAGCAGCTCCGCAACGGGCTGGTGCAGGGGCAGCTCGTGCCGGGGCAGAAGCTGGTCCATCGCACCCTCGCGGGCAGGCTGGGCGTCAGCCCGACGCCGGTGCGGGAGGCTCTGCTGCGCCTGGTGTCGGAAGGGGCGCTGGAGCTGGACGCCCGCGGCATCGCCTGGGTGCCGCGGCTCGCGGTGGACCGCTACCAGGAGATCATCGACCTGCGGCTTGAGCTGGAGGGCCGCGCCGCCGTGCGGGCCGCGGCGCTCGCCACCGCGGCGGACATCGCCGACCTGGCGGCGATCCAGGCCCGGTTCCTGAAGGGACGCGCCGTGATGGACCGGGAGGTGGTGCTCGCGGAGAACGAGCGGTTCCATTTCCGGGTCATCGGGATCGCGGCGATGCCGGTGCTGCAGCGGGTGGTGGAAAGCCTCTGGGTCCAGGTCGGCCCGACCATCAGCCTGCTGTTCTCAGCTCCCCCCGTGCTGTCCCCGGACGGCCATGCCCACGACGTGCTGATCGCGGCGCTCCGGACGCGCGACGGGGAGGCGGCGAGCGCGGCGATCCGGCGCGACCTTCGCGAACATGCGGCGGTGCTGGTGCCGATGCTGGCCCGGGCGGCGGCGCCGGACGCCGAGACGCCCGCCCTGCTGAAACGCTCGCGGGCCGCTTCCTGACCGGACAACGCTTAGGGCAGCATCGGAAACAGATGGGGTGATTGGGGTCTTTCCCGGTGATCCGGTGGCTGCTCCTCTCGGGATGTTAGAACGTGGTCCGTGTGTGTGCATCGGCCACAAGCATCAAGGAGGAGCAGCCGTGGGTTACTTTGCCGGGTTGGACGTGTCGTTGGAAGAGACCGCGATCTGCATCGTCGATGGCTAGGGCCGGGAGCAAAGCTCCGCTTTCTCCGGGATCGTGCGCAGGGCGCGTGCGGTGAGCGAGCCGGAGGCGCTGGCGGCGTCCTTCAGGGCGTGCGGGATGACGATGGAGCGGGTCGGCCTGGCGCGCGGGGCTTGCGGCGGCTGCGGCTCAACAAGCGGCGCGACGTGGAGAACGGCATCCGCGCGCTGCTGCGAGAGGCTGGGCTGAAGCTCGGCACGCCGAGCCGCCGCAACTTCCCGGCTCGCGTGCGCGAACTGGCCGCAGGCGACCCGTTGCTGCGAGCGTTGGCCGAGCCGCTGCTGAGCGTGGTCGAGGCCATGAACAACCAGGCTGAGACGCTGACCAAGCAGGTGCTCGACCAGGTCAAGGTTGAGCCGACGTGCCGGCGGTTGATGACGGTGCCCGGCGTCGGCCCGCTCACCGCGCTGGCGTTCCGCGCCACCCTGGACCGGCCGGATCGGTTCCGGCGGTCGCGCGACGTGGGCGCCCACCTCGGGCTGACGCCCCACCGCTACCAGTCCGGCGAAACCGACGTGCAGGGCCGCATCAGCCGGTGCGGCGACGAGCTGGCGCGAACCGCGCTGTATGAGGCGGCGCACTCGCTGCTGATCCGCAGCGGCAAGTGGTCGTCCTTGCGCGCTTGGGGCATGGCGTTTGCCAAGCGGCGCGGCATGGCCCGCGCCCGGGTGGCGGTGGCGCGCAAGCTGGCGATGATCCTGCACCGCATGTGGGCCGACGGCAGCGAGTTCCGCTGGGGCAAGCAGGCTGCCTCGCCGGCTGCTGCCTGACAAGAGGAGCATTCCAGTTCGCCTGAGCAGGGCGGAGCCGCGTCGTTGCCGTGGGGACGATGGGTGGGGCGATCTCGTTGAGAGTCCGGAACCGGGTCGTGGCAACGCGCCCAGGTCGCGAAACAGATTGAGACGCCTCGCCTTCCTGACCCCATCATGCGGCGGCCCCGCGCCGACCGCGAAGAGAAGCGAGTGACCCACGGGAAGGCCATCCGGCAAAGGATAGCAAGCGAGAGGCGCAGCTTGACACCCACAACCCCAATCAGAGAAGGTGCTCGAAGGACCGAATGCCCATCACCACCTCATCCACCCGCCCCGGCACCGTCGCCATCACAGGCGCGTCGTCCGGCATCGGCCGCAGTGCCGCGGCGCTGTTCGGCCGGCATGGCTGGCGCGTCGGCCTGATCGCCCGCGGCGCCGGCAACCTGGAGGCCGCCCGCAAGGACGTGGTGGCGGCCGGCGGCACCGCGTCGGTCGCCATGGCGGACGTGGCCGACAGCGCGGCGCTGGAGGCAGCGGCGGCGCGGATCGAGGCCGAGCTGGGTCCCATCGACGTGTGGGTCAACAACGCCGGCGTGGGCATCTTCGCCAGGTTCATGGACACCACGGAGGACGAGTTCCGCCGGCTGACCGACGTGAACTACCTGGGCACGGTGAACGGCACCCGCATTGCGCTACGGCGGATGCTGCCGCGCAACCGGGGCACGGTGGTGCAGATCCTCTCGGCCATCAGCTACCGCGGCGTGCCGCTGCAGGCGCCGTACTCCGGGGCCAAGTACGCGCTGCGCGGCTTCACGGAGGCGGTCCGGGCGGAGTTGGCCAACGACGGCAGCGCCGTGCACGTCACCATGGTGCACCCGCCCGCGGTCAACACGCCGTTCTACAACCACGCCCTGTCCCACATGCCGAAGCCGGTGCGCCCGCCGCCGCCGGTGTACCAGCCGGAACTGGTGGCGGACGCCATCTACCTCGCCGCCACGACCCGGCGCCGGGAGGTGAAGGTGGCCGGCGCGACCCTCGCCATCGCCATCGCCAACAAGCTGGCGCCCGGCCTCTTGGATCTCCTCGCCGGCCCGTCCGGGGTCGCGTCGCAGCAGTCGGACGAAGGCGGCGCGGTGGCGGTGCGCGACCCCAACCTCCATGGCCCCGGCCAGAAGCCCTCCTCGACCCACGGACCGTTCGACGGCGAGAGCCTGGGCAGCAGCGTGCAGATGTGGGCCAACAAGAACCGCGGCACCGTGGGGCTGGCGGTCGGCCTGGGGCTGGTCGGCCTCGCGATGCTGGCTGGGCCGTCCGCGCGGGCGGCGCGGCGGTAGGCCATGCCGCGCGTCAGCCGGCAGCTTGAGTCGTCGCTGTATGTGGCGGACCTCGCCCGGTCCCGCGCCTTCTACGAGCAGGTGTTCGGCTTCGAGACGCTGCTCGCGGAGGAGCGCATGGTCGGCCTCGCGGTGCCGGGCGGCAGCGTGCTGCTGCTGTTCCGCCGCGGCGGGTCGGTGGACCCCAGCCCCATGCCCGGCGGCACCATCCCGCCGCATGACGGCCAGGGCACGCTGCACTTGTGCTTCGCCGTGCCGCTGGCGGAGCTTGACGCCTGGGAGCGGCATCTGGCGGCGCTCGGCATCGCCATCGAGAGCCGGGTGACGCAGAGCTTCGGCGGCCTCAGCCTGTATTTCCGCGACCCCGACGGGCACTCGCTGGAGGTTGCGGGGCCGGGGCTGTGGGCGACCTATTAAGCGCGGCGGGCGTGCGGTAAACCGGGGCCATGGTGGCTCGGGTCATGCGGATCGCGGCGGCGGCGTGGCTCCTGGCAGGGAGCCTGCCGGCCCGTGCGGCTGAGCCGGACGCGGCTGCTGCCGCAGGCTGGGCGGAGGCGCAGAGCGCGCAGTGCGGCGCCGCCATCGGCGCCGCGGGAGGGCGGCCCGGCACCGCGCCGGGCCGGCTGTCCGCCCTCGCCAAGGCGGAAAGCGGGCGCCCGGTGCCGCCGCTGCCGGGCCTGCAGCCCTGGCCCTGGGCGGTCAACGCCGACGGGGCCGCGATGTACTTCGACAGCAAGCCGGCCGCCGTGACCTGGACCCGGCTCGCCTTGGCGCGGGGCGTGCGGCAGGTCGATGTCGGCTGCATGCAGGTGAACCTGCAATCCCACCCCGAAGCGTTCCGCGACCTCGACGACGCCTTCGACCCGGCGGCCAACGCCGACTACGCCGCCCGCTTCCTGCTGCGCCTGCGCGCCGACGCGGGCGGGGACTGGACGACTGCCGTCGGCTTCTACCATTCGCGCACCCCGACCCTCGCCGCGGACTACCGGGAGCGCGTGGCGGCCATCGCCGAGGGCCGCACGCCGCCGCCGGGCCTCGGGATGCCGCTGTATTTGCGCGCGATCCGGCAAGGCAGCCTGCGGATCGCGCTGCCCGGCGGCGGGGTGCTGCGGATCAACGTCCGCCGGCAGCCCTCCACGCGCGGGCCGCGGCGGATGAGCGCGTGCCAGGTCGCCGCCGTGCTCGGCTCCTACATGGCCGCGGCGGCGCGGGCGCGGTGCGGGACGGTGCGCGGGTAGAGAGAAGGGATCGCTGGCTCCTGTCAAGAAAAGCGGCTAACGTGTGCTTGGCTAGTCAAGTCGTGGGTTGGACCGCACCGTCGGCGTCCCATGTTCCGTTCCGTTCATACCGTTTGAGACCAATATGCGCACACCAGACCGCCGTTCCTTCGACAGCCCCCGCCGCGGAAGCCGTGGACGCGACCGGGATGACTTCCCACCTTCACGCGGACGCGACGAGCCTTACGTTCCCCGCGACGCCTTCGTGCCCCGTGGCGGCGACCGTGCGCCGTCCTCCTTCGGCGCCCCGCGCGGCGCCGCGCCGACCGGGCCGGAGACGGGCGCCGTCGTCAAGTGGTTCAACGCCGAGAAGGGCTTCGGCTTCGTCGAGCTGGAGGGCGGCGGGGGCGACGCCTTCCTGCACATCAGCGTGCTGTCCCGCGCCGGCCACCAGACCGTGCAGCCCGGCGCCGCGTTGCGCGTCCTGGTGTCGCCGGGCCAGAAGGGGCCGCAGATCGCCGAGGTCCTGCGGGTGGACGAGGGGGCAGCCCCGGCACCGTCCGTGCCGTCCTACGCCGCAGAGCGTCCGCGCCCGGCCGCCCGCACGCCGGTCGATCTCAGCACCGCCGTCGAGCTGCGCGGCACGGTGAAGTGGTTCAACGCCGAGAAGGGCTTCGGCTTCGTGATGCCCGACGGCGGCGGCAAGGACGTGTTCGTGCACATCTCCGCCCTGAACCGCGGCGGGCTGAGCGGCCTTGAGCCGAACCAGACCGTGAAGATGCAGGTGGCCGACGGCCGCCGCGGGCCGGAGGCGGTCTCGGTCGAGGCTGCCTGACGGCGTGATGAGCCGGCGGCGCGGCGGCCTGTGCCGGGCCGTCGCGGCGCTGGGGATGCTTCTTGCGGCTGGCGGCGCCGGCTTGCCGGGCCTGGGGCCGCATGAAGCGCGGGTCGCGGTGGATGGGAACTCTCTGCCATGGGCGGCCGTGGTGCGGGTGCAGGTGCCGGGCATCTCGCGCTGCACCGGGTTCCTGATCGGGCCTCAGACGGCCGTGACCGCGGCGCATTGCCTGTATGGCCGTCGCCTCGGCCATTTCGTGCCGCCCTCCTCCGTGCATGTACTGCTGGGCTATGCCGGCGGCGACTACGCGCAGCATGTCTTGGCGTCATCGTTCCATGTGGGTGACGGCTACGCGCCCGCCGCGCCGGCGGGGCAGGGCACGGACGTGGCGCTGCTCACCTTGGCAAAACCAGTGGGCGGTCAGGGCGACATCCTGGCGCTGGTGGACGGCCCGGTTCCCCGCGGCGCCCGGCTGATGGCCGGCGGGTTCAGCCAGGACCGCGCCGAGCGGCTCCAGGCCGACGTGTCCTGCACTGCCCTGGGCTACCGGCCCGGCCCGTCTGGACCCGTGCTGGTGCATGACTGCGCCGGCACCAGGGGCACGAGCGGCGGCCCGGTGCTGGTGCAGGTGCCGGACGGAACCTGGCGTGTAGCGGGCGTGCAGGTCGCCGGCAATGAACAGGATGCGGGCGGGGTGGCGGTGCCGGCGGCAGCAGTCCGTTCGCTGCTGGGCCGTCCATAACGCCGTTCCGCGTTGCGCCGGCACGCGGACCGTGGAAAGCTCCCGGAATGCCTGACGCCGCGCCGCTGCCGCTCGCCCGCCTGGTCGTGCTCGACCTGACCCTGGCGCGTGCCGGGCCGACCTGCGTGCGGCATCTGGCGGATTGGGGCGCCGACGTGATCCGGATCGAGCCGCCGGAGACGGACGGCGCGGAGGACATCGCCGGCGACCGCGACGGGCCGGACTTCCAGAACCTGCACCGCAACAAGCGCCTGATCCAACTGAACCTGAAATCGCCCGGCGGACACGCCGCGTTCATGCGTCTGGTGGAGGGCGCAGACGTGATCGTGGAGAACATGCGCGCCTCGGTGAAGGGCCGGCTCGGCATCGCCTGGGACGACGTGCACGCGGTCAACCCGCGGCTGGTGTACGGCAGCATCAGCGGCTTCGGCCAGGACGGGCCATACGGCGCGCGGGCCGGCGTGGACCAGATCGCGCAGGGCATGAGCGGCCTCATGAGCATCACCGGGCTGCCGGGCCAGGGGCCGGTGCGGGCGGGCATCCCGGTAGCCGACCTTTCGGCGGGCAACCTGCTGGCGCTCGGCATCATGGTGGCGCTGTTCGAGCGGGAGCGGACCGGCGTGGGCCGCTGGGTCACGACCTCCCTGCTGGAGGCGCAGACCTTCATGCTCGACTTCCAGGCCGCGCGCTGGCTGATGCGGGGCGAGGTCGCGGGCCAGGCCGGCAACGATCACCCGACCGGCATCCCGACCGGCGTGTTCCCCACCTCCGACGGCCACATCAACATCGCCGCCAGCTCCGCCCGGCTGTGGACGCGGCTATGCGAGGCCATCGGCTGCCCGGAGTGGGCGGAGCGCGAAGGCTGGCGCACCCAGGCCGGGCGCAGCGCCGACCGCGCCGCCGTCAACGCCGCCATCGGCGCCGTCACCCGCACCCGGCCCGCCGCGCATTGGATCGAGCTGTTCGAGGGCAGCGGCATCCCGGCCGGACCGATCTACAGCATCGACCAGACCTTCGCCGACCCGCAGGTGCGCCACCTCGGCATGGCGACCCCGGTCGAGCACCCGCGCCTGGGCCGGTTCGACGTGGTGGCCTCGCCGCTCACCTTGTCCGGCGTGTCCAAGGCGGTGCGCAGCCCGACGCCGGACGCCGGGGCGCACACGGCGGAGGTGCTGCGGGGTCTGGGCTACAGCGAGGCGGAGGTCGAGGACCTGCGGCGGCAGGGCGCCATCTGAACCGGAGCCGTCTAGACCGCCTGCCCGGCGCACCAGCCGCTCGACCACGCCCACTGGAAGTTGTAGCCGCCGAGCCAGCCCGTCACGTCGGCCGCCTCCCCGATCACGAACAGGCCCGGCACCGCGTTGGCCTCCATGGTCTTGGAGGACAGGGCGCGGGTATCGACGCCGCCCAGGGTGACTTCCGCCTTGGCGTAGCCCTCCGACCCCGCGGGCACGAGCCGCCAGTCGTTCAGCAGCGCGGCCAGGG
>CAXTTB010000086.1:0-9270 GCA_964246905.1 uncultured Acetobacteraceae bacterium
GTCCGGCCCGCCGTTCCACCCGGCGCTGCCCTGGCCCTTGAGGCGCAGGACCTGGCTGTCCTCGATCCCGGGCGGGATCTTCACGTCGAGCGTCCGGCCATCCGGCAAGGTCAGCGTGCGGGTCGCGCCGCCCACGGCATCCAGGAGATCGACCGCGAGCGCGTAGCGCGCGTCGGCGCCGCGCATCCGCAGAGGCTCGCCGCCGCGATGCAGGAAGTCGCCGAAGATGTCGCCGAACGGATGGCCGTCCTCCGCCTCCGGCCCGGCGCGGTAGCGCGCACCCTCTGCCGCGTCGGCATAATGGCGGTAGCGCGCCGGCTCCGGCGCCGCCGGGTCGCCGGCGGCGTCGATCTCGCCGCGGTCGAACCGGGCGCGCTTGTCGGGGTCGGACAGCAGCTCATGGGCGGCGTTGACCGCCTTGAACCGCTCCTCGGCCGCGGCGTTGCCGGGGTTGAGGTCGGGGTGGTGCTGCTTGGCCAGCTTGCGGTAGGCCGAGCGCACCTGGTCCGGCGTGGCGTCGCGGGGAAGCTCCAGCGTTGCGTAGGGATCAGGTGGCGGCATCGCGGTCCACTCGGCTGAAGGTCAGGCCGCCAGCTTGACCTGTCCCTGCATCCCCGGCCAGTCCGAGTACCCCGTGGCGTCCCCGCCGTACCAGTACTGCTTCGGCGCCTCGGCCAGCGGCGCGCCGGTCCGCATCCGCTCCACCAGGTCGGGGTTGGCGATGAACGGGCGGCCAAAGCTGATCAGGTCGGCGTTGCCCTCGGCCAGCGTCTTGTCCGCAAGCTCGCGCCCGTAGTTGTTGTTGGCGACGTAGGCGCCGCCGAACCGCCGGCGCAGCGCCGGGTAGTCGATGCCGTTGGCATCGCGGCTCATCTGCGTCACCCCCTCGATGTCATGGACATACATCAGGCCGAACCCGGTCAGCGCGTCGATGTAGGCGCCGTAGGTCCCCATGGGGTCGCTGTCGAGCGGGGTGTCGCCCGGCACCGTGGTGCCCGGCGAGATGCGGATGCCGACCCGGGCGCCGCCGCCCCAAGCCTCCGTCACCGCCGCCACCACCTCCAGCGGGAAGCGCAGCCGGTTCTCGACCGAGCCGCCATACTGGTCGGTCCGCCTGTTGGTGCTGTCGCGGATGAACTGCTCCAGCAGGTAGTTGTTGGCGGAATGGATCTCGACGCCGTCGAAGCCCGCGTCCCGGGCGCACAGGGCGGCGTGGCGGTAGTCGGCGACGATGCCGGGGATCTCGTCGGTGTCCAGGGCACGCGGCGTCACGTGGTCCTGCAGGCCGCTGTTGGTGAAGGCCTGCCCGGACGGCTTGACCGCGGACGGCGCCACCGGCAGCGCGCCTCCGTGCAGGCTCGGGTGGGAGATGCGGCCGGTGTGCCAGAGCTGCACGACCATGCGCCCGCCCTCCGCGTGCACGGCGCGGGTGACGCGCTGCCAGGCCGCGACCTGCTCCGCCGTCCAGATGCCGGGCGTCAGCGCGTAGCCGCGCCCCTGCGCCGAGATGTTGGTCGCCTCCGACACGATCAGCCCGGCGGTGGCGCGCTGCGCGTAGTAGTCGGCGGCGAAGTCCGGCGGCACGCCCTCGTCGCTGGACCGGCTGCGGGTCAGCGGCGCCATGACGACGCGGTTCTTGAGCTGCAGGTCGCCCAGCGTGAACGGCTGGAACAACGGGCTGTCTGAATGGGGCATGGGGCTTCCGTCAACGATGTCGGCGCAGGCGGTGGCCCGCGCGCTTCCCTTGACATAAGGGATGGCCGACGCCGCCGGGCAAGCGCCGGAGTGGCCCGGGCCTCAGTTCCGGCGCCAAAGCTCCTCGCTGAGCACGGTGGCGAAGCCGAGCCAGAGCAGGAGCGGCACCGTCATGGCCGACGCCGGGCGGTCCACCTCGCGCGCCGCCGCCGCCGTGCCCAGCGCCGCGGCGAGCATGGATGCGGAGGCGACGGCGCTCTCCCCCAGCCGCTTGCGGCCGAAGAACAGCCAGGGGTATCCGGCCAGGCCCACCAGGGTCAGCGCCCATGACCCGACCGCGGCGTTGCGCGCCTCCGTGCGCGGCGCGCGCAGCAGCCGGTAGCCAGACCCGGCCAGCAGCAGTTCCAGCACGCCCCACGCCGCGCCGATCAACGGGCCGGGCGGGGTGAAGGAGGGCTTGTCCAGCCGCGCGTACCAGAGCGCGGTGCGCGGGCGCTGCGGGCCGTTGCGGGCGCCGAGCGCCGCCGCGGCCAGCACGCTGCCGATCGCCGCCGCAGCGGCTGTTTGCTTCCTCATCACGCACTCTCCTGCAGGTCTGTGCCGGCTGTAACCAACGGGGCCGCCGGTTGTTCCACGCGCCTGGCTGCGCCATTGCCTGGTTTTTTTTTCGATTCCGCCATATTATGTGACACATCCGGTTCAAATCAGTTGCAGCAACAACTTCATTTGGACTTTACGCCACCATAGGCGCACTATCTTGTGATCGGTTGGTAATGGAACGGTATGCCCCATGATGATCGACGCCGACGCAAGACGGGCCGGGCCGAAGCGGGCCGCATGATGCCGCGCGACCGATCCATCCGCTTCAGCCTGGTCGCCGTCTCGCTTTGGGCCGTCGCCCCGGCGGTGGCCGCGGCCGCCATCGGCGCAGCCTATGCCTGGCAGGCGGGCCGAAGCGCCGTGGAAAGCGACCTGAACGCCCGTGCGGAGGCGCTGGCCGTCGATGTCGCGCGGGAGCTGGCGGTGCCCAGGGCCGCGCTGCTCGCCTTGGCGACCTCCCCCGCCCTGGCCGCCGGCGACTTCGAGGCGTTCCGCCAGCAGTCGCTGCTGATCCCGCAGCCGGACGGCGCGCGCATCGTGCTCACCGACCCATCGGGCCGGGTGCGGGCTGACTCGCGTGGGTCCTCCGGCTCGGCCCTGCCGGAACCGGACGAGGCGGGCGGCGTGCCGGACGTCTTCACCAGCCGCCAGCCCCATGTGTCGGACCTTCGCCCCGGGCCGCCGGGCCGCGACGGCCTGATCGGAATGGAGGTGCCGGTCGAGCTAGGGGGGCAGGTGGCCTACAGCCTCGCCATGGCCTTCGCGCCCTCGATGCTCACCCCGGTCCTCGACAGCCGCCGCGGCTCCGAGGACGGGCGGGCTATCGTCGTGGACAGCAACGGGCTGATCCTGGCGCGCAGCAGCAACATGCGGAACGTCGTCGGGCGGCGCGTCGGGGGCGCCTCGCTCGCGGCCATCGCCCGCGGCAGGGGCGTCTTCGAGGGAAAGTCCCAGGACGGCTTCCCGATCCTCGCGGCGGATGCCCGCGTGCCCGGCACCGGCTGGTCAACGCTCACGGCGACACGCCTGGACCTGGACGACGCGGCCCTGCGGCGCTCGGTCGCCGGCGCGGCCGCTTCGGGCGCCGTCGTGCTGCTGCTCGGCCTGTTGACCGCCGAGTGGTACGCCCGCCGCGTCACGGCGCCCCTGGACGCGCTCCTGGGCGCGGCCGACGCGCTGACCCTCGGCAGGGTGCCGCGGCCCATACCGCCCGGCGTGCGGGAAGCGAGCCGGATCGGCGCCGCGCTGACCTGGACCGCAGCGGCGCTGGCGTCGCGGGAGCAGGAGCGCGTCGGCAACGCCGCCGCCTCACGCGAAAACGAGGCCCGGTTCCGGACCATCATCGACGCCATGCCGCAGATGGTCTGGTCCGCGAAGCCGGACGGGCGGCACGACTACTACAACCGCGGCTGGTACGAGTACACCGGCATCCGGCCCAGCGACGTCGGCAGCCGAGGCGAGGTCCGGCGCGTGCTGCTGCGCTCCAGCAACCTGTCGCGCGCCGTCGCCGCATGGCGGCGGAGCCTCGCCACTGGCGAGCCTTACCAGGCGGAGTACCGCCTCAAGCGGGCGGACGGCACCTGGCGATGGTGCCTGAGCCGCGCCGTGCCGCTGCGCGACCCCGCCACCGGCGCCGTGCAGCGGTGGTTCGGCACCTGCACGGACATCCAGGACCTGGTGCAGGACCGCGAGACCCTGGCCCGCAGCGGCGTCGATCTGGAGCGCCTGGTCGCCCAACGCACGGCGGCGCTGATGCAGGCGGTGGACGCCCTCCATGCCGAGGCGCTGGAACGGTCGCAGGCGGAGGAGGCGCTGCGCCAGGCGCAGAAGATGGAGGCGGTGGGCCACCTCACCGGCGGCATCGCGCACGACTTCAACAACATGCTCCAGGGCGTCGCCAGCAGCATCGAGATGGTGCAGCGCCGGGCGGAGCAGGGGCGCATGGCGGACGTGGACCAATACATCGAGAAGGCGCTCAAGTCGGTGGACCGCGCGGCGGCGCTGACCAGCCGGCTGCTCGCCTTCACCCGGCGGCAGGCGCCGCAGTCGGCGCCCGTCAACCCGGACGAACTGATCCTCGGCATGGAGGACCTGATCCGCCGGGCGGTGCGGCTGTCGGTGGCGGTCGAGCTGCAGGCCGGCGGCGCATGGACGGTGCTGTGCGACCCGAACCAGCTTGAGAACGCCTTGCTCAACCTCGCGATCAACGCGGGCGACGCGATGCCCGAGGGCGGGCGGCTCGCCATCAGCACCCGGCAGGTCCGCCTGGACGAAGCGGACGTGGCCGGCCATGACGGCGCCCGCCCCGGCGACCACACGGAGATCGCGGTCGCCGACACCGGGACCGGCATGGACGAGGCGACGCAGGCACGAGCCTTCGAGGCGTTCTTCACCACCAAGCCCGCCGGCCGGGGCACGGGGCTGGGGCTGTCGCAACTGCTGTCCTTCGTGCGGCTGGCGGGCGGGGTGGTGCAGATCGACAGCGAGCCGGGCCACGGCACCACCATACGGCTCTACCTGCCCCGGCACGAGGACCGGCAGCCGGCGGTCAACCCGCCGGTGCCGGCCTGCTGAGTAGCCTCGTGCAAGTTGGGACATGCATGTTTAAAATCGTAGGGCGGATCAGCGAAGCGCCATCCGCCTTCCGTCCGCACCGCCCGGTGGCGCATGGCGCTCCGCTTATGCGCCCTACGTGTCCGGGCCAGACGCGGAGCGTCAGTCCGAGTTGGCCCGGCCATCCATGGCCCATGCTGCAAAAGGCTGCTGAGGTCAGGCTTCCGCCTCCGGCATCGCCCGCTCCAGCCGCGCGGTCGCGTAGTCGAGGTCCATGACCAGCTCGAACAGCAGGATCGACCGCCCGGTCACGGTGTAGCTGGCGCCGAACTCGAACGTCGGCTCGTCGGCGTGGTCGAGCTGGTTGGTGTCGATCAGCCGCGTCCAACGGTGTCCGCCGACCACCTCCGGCAGATGGAACCCCACCGCGTCGTGGTAGGAGTTCAGGATCAGCAGCAGGCTCTGGTCCACGCCACGGCGATGCACCCCGGTCGGCTGCGCCCGCCCGTCCAGCAACATGCCGATGCAGCGGGAATTGCCGTCCGTCCAGCTCTCGTCGCCCATCTCCTCGCCGGACGGCGTGAGCCATGCCACGTCCTTGACCCCGATCTCCTCGTTCCACTGCGCGCTGAGCCAGCGGGTGCGGTGCAGGACGGGGTACTTGTGGCGCAGCGCCGCCACGCGCTGCACGAAGCCGAGGAGGCGCGTGCCCTTGTCCTCGATCTCCCAGTTCAGCCAGGAGATATCGTTGTCCTGGCAATAGGCGTTGTTGTTGCCGCCCTGGGTGCGGCCGAACTCGTCGCCGGCCACGATCATCGGCGTGCCGCGGGACAGCAGCAGGGTGCCCATCATGTTGCAGATCTGGCGCTCGCGCAGCGCGTTCACCGCCTCGTCGTCGGTCGGCCCCTCGACGCCGCAGTTCCAGGACTCGTTGTTGGAGCTGCCGTCCTTGTTGTCCTCGCCGTTGGCCTCGTTGTGCTTCTCGTTGTAGGTCACGAGGTCGTTCAGGCAGAACCCGTCATGCGCGGTGATGAAGTTGACGCTGGCCCAGGTCTGCCGCCCGCGGTGGTTGAAGAAGTCGGCCGAGCCGGTGAGCCGCGTCGCCACCTCCGGCAGCTTGCCGCCCTCGCCTTTCCAATACGCCCGCACCGTGTCGCGGTAGCGGTCGTTCCATTCCGCCCAGCCTGGCGCGAAGCCGCCGACCTGGTAGCCGCCGGGTCCGCAGTCCCAGGGTTCGGCGATCATCTTGACCTGGGACAGCACCGGGTCCTGGCCGACCGCGCGCAGGAAGCCGCTCTGCTGGTCGAAGCCGTACGGCTCGCGCGCCAGGATGGTGCCGAGGTCGAAGCGGAAGCCATCGACGTGCATCTCCTCCACCCAGTAGCGCAGGCTGTCCGTCACCATCTGGATGACCCGGGGATGCGACAGGTTGACCGTGTTGCCGGTGCCGGTGTCGTTGATGTAGTAGCGTTTCTGGTCCGGCAGCAGGCGGTAGTAGGAGGCGTTGTCGATGCCCTTGAACGACAGGGTCGGCCCGCGCTCGTTGCCCTCCGCCGTGTGGTTGTACACCACGTCCAGGATGACCTCGAGGCTCGCGCCGTGCAGGCGGGCCACCATCTCCTTGAACTCGGAGAAGGCGAAGTCGGGCACGCTGGCGTAGCGGCGCGCGGGGGCGAAGAAGCTGATGGTGTTGTAGCCCCAGTAGTTCACCAGGTCCTTCTCCAGCAACTGGCTGTCGTCCACGAACATGTGCACCGGCAGCAGTTCCACGGCCGTGACGCCGATGGACTTGATGTGCTGGATCACCTCCGGCGCCGTGAGGCCGCGGAACGTGCCGCGCAGCTCTTCCGGCACCGCCGGGTGCCGCATGGTCATGCCGCGCACGTGCGCCTCGTACAGCACGGTGTGCTCCCACGGGGTCTGCGGCGGGCGGTCGTCGCCCCAGGTGAAGGCCGGGTCGATGACCCGGCACTTCGGCATCAGCGGCGCGCTGTCCCGCTCGTCATAGGTCAGGTCGTCCATCGACTCCATCTGGTAGCCGAACAGCTCAGGCCCCCACTTGAGGTGCCCGACCAGCGCCTTGGCATAGGGATCGATCAGCAGCTTGTGCGGGTTGAACCGATGCCCTTCCTCCGGGGCGTAGGGGCCGTGGACGCGGTAGCCGTACACGGTGCCGGGCCGCGCGTCGGGCAGGAAGCCGTGCCAAACCTCGTCGGTGTACTCCGGCAGCTCGATGCGTTCGAGTTCGTTCTCTCCTTCGTCGTCGAACAGGCAAAGCTCGACCTTGGTCGCATTGGCGGAGAACAGGGAGAAGTTGACGCCCCGCCCGGTCCAGGTCGCCCCGCGCGGATGCGGCCGACCCTCGGTCACGCGGGATCGGTTCACTGCAGCAGCCATGGGACGGTCCTTACGACGGGGAGAACGAAGCTTCTGCTATACGCTCCACGGTGGGCAAGAGTTCTGCGGCCCCCGGCGAGATTGCATCGCCGCCGCATCGCGGGGGACCGGATCGGGCGCTTGACCGGGCGCTCGCCGGGCGCCTTCGCCCGGCAAGGCCCGCCGGGATCACCGGATCGCGACGCCGAACGACCGGGTGTCCCCGGGCACCGGCAGCACGGTCGTGAGATTGTCCAGCAGCTTCAACAGGCCGGTGTCGGCATCCACCTCCAGCACGAACAGCCGGTTGCCTTCCGCCACCGAAGCGGGGCTGTTCACCTGTTCCAGCAAGTACAGGAAATGCCCATCCGGCGTCAGCGAGAACTGCTCGACCCCGCCCGTGCCGCCGACCACGACGTGCTGGATCTCGACAGGAGACGCGGGGTTGGCCAGGTCGTACACCGACATCGAGTGGTCGCCGGTGTTGGCGGTATAGAGGAACTGGCCGTCGCTGCTGGTCCGGAGCCAGCACAGCGCGGCACCCGAGTTCGGCGCCTTGCTGACGAACCGCAGCTTGCCGGCGCCCGTCACGGTATAGACGCCAAGCTCGTTGGTGTTGACGAAGCCGACATAGAGGTAGGGCGCGCGGGGGTTCGCCCAGAGGCCGAGCGGCAGCGGCTGCATGCCGTCAGCATCCAGCGGCAGCATCGTGCTGTCGGTTTGGATGAGCTTGCCATTGGGCGCCTGGACGAAGGCGTCGAGATGGCCGCCGCCGGGGAACTCGGCGGAGAACACGAAGGGGCCGGTGTTCGCGGTGAGCGCCTGCGAGGGCTGCGCGTCCGCCCCGAGCGCGACCGCCGAGCCGGGAAGCAGTTGCAGCCCGCCGTCGCGCTTGATCTCCGACGCGACGAGGCCCGGAAGATAGCCGTGGCCGGCCTGCGCCGGGTCCTGCGCGCTGTCCAGCGTCACCAAATACCGGCCATGCACGCCGAGCGACACCGGCGTGCTGCCGCCGCTCGTGAAAGGCTGGCCCGGCACGGGCGACAAGGAGCCGTCGCCGGCAACCCGCAAGGCGGAGATGCTGTTGGAGCCGCCGTTCACCGCGTAGAGCACGTCGTTGAAAAGCGCCATCTCCTGATCGACGTCGAACGGGCCGAGGGCGAAGCTCGGGTCGAAGTAGCCGGCGCCTCCCGTCTGGAACGGGGAGCCGGGCAGCGCGTGCAGGCTGCCGTCGGCGTGGATGTCGTAGGCGAGGACGGCGTTGCCGGCGGTGATGTTGGCGTTGACATAGAGGGTGTGCCGACGCCGTTGGTAATCACCCGGGTCGAACCGTTTCGGCTCTTCGGCACGGGCGGGACTGTATGCGGCGAGCGCGAGCGCGGTCGCCGCTGTGACTAAGTTGAGCGCATTCCGAGCGGGTGCAGACAAAGCCGGCATGAACGTCTCCTTGGGATGTTATCGTACGGCGATTCGCAGGAGATGCCGGACAGGTTACAGGCGGACAGAAAACAGCCTAAGAAATCGACGTGGCGATTGCGTCTGCCGGGGTCTCGTCCCCACAAAGGCGGCCAGCATTGAACAACGCCCGGCGCCGCCCAACATCGGCGCGGTCGATATGCAACGTGACCTCGGAATAGGGGAGACACCATGTCCTACGCCGGCACCATCCCGCTGTCCGCACGCCCCGACGCTCTGGCCCGGCTGAAGCGGCTGCGCCGCCTCGCCTGGCTGATCGACGGGGTGTTCAAGCTGCCGGGCACGCGCTTCCGCTTCGGCCTGAACAGCGTCGTCGGCCTGGTGCCGGTCGGCGGCGATGCGGTGCTCGGGGCGGTATCGCTCTACATCATCTACGAGGCCGCCAAGCTCGGCGTGCCGCGCCCGCAACTGGCCCGCATGTTGGGCAACGTCGCGTTGGAAGTGGCCGGCGGCAGCGTGCCGGTGCTGGGCGACGTGTTCGACATGGCGTTGAAGGCCAACCTGCGGAACCTCGCGATCATCGAGCGCCACGTCGGCGCGTTCTGACGGCGGCACGCTCAGCTTGTAGGG
>CAXTTB010000086.1:9370-10465 GCA_964246905.1 uncultured Acetobacteraceae bacterium
AAGTCACGATTTGCGGCAGTTGGCATGACCGCGGCACGCTCAGCCGCCACGGTCAGGCACCCGGGGCCGGGTGCGGATGCTCCAAAAAGAAGCGCAGCATCTCCTCCGTGGCGTCCGGCCCGCGCGGGTCGGTGTAGGTGCCGGCGGGGCTGCCGCCGAACCAGGCATGGGCCGCGCCGTGCACCACCCACTGCTCGACCACCGCCTGGCCGTCCGCATCCACCCGGCGGGTGCGGCGGTAGGCGTAGCCGCCAGGCACCTGGCCCTCCACCGTCTGCGTGCCGAGGTGCACGCCGTGCGCCGACTGCTCCGCCACCGCGTCGCCGTTGCGCGGATTCACCGTGGTGTCCCGGTCGCCGTGGAACACGATAGCTGGCACGGTGCGCGCGCCGGCCGTCGTTCGTGGCGCCGCCCCGCCCCGCTGCATGGCGGCGAACGCCGACTGCATGTCGCGCGCCGCGCCGCAGGCCAGGCCCGAATGCACCCCGATGGCCGCGTACAGGTCGGGGTAGGCGTCCCCCATCACCGCCGCAGCCGCGCCCCCGGCCGACAGCCCGGCGACGTACACCCGCGCGGGATCGATGGCATACTTGCCCATTACCTCGCGCGTGATCCCGGCGATCAAGGACGGTTCGCCCTCGCCGCGGCGCTGGTCGGCCTCGCTGAACCAGTTCCAGCATTTCTGCATGTTCGCCGCCTTGGTCTGGCCGGGGTAGGCGACGAGGCAGCCGTGCCGCTCCGCCGCCTCGTTCATCCGCGTGCCGGCGGCGAAGTCGTCGGGCGACTGGGTGCAGCCGTGCAGCATGACGACCAGCGGCACCGGCTGCCCGCGGTAGTTGCTGGGCACGTAGAGCTTGTAAGGGCGGCTGCCGGCCGGGTTGCTGAACGTCCTGGCCAGGAACTGCGCGCCGTCCGGCAGTTCGGTGGGCGCGGACGGCTTGGGTGCGCCGCCCGGCATGGGAAAGCCGCCCGGGCTGACCCGGTCGAGCAGGCCGCGCAACGCCTTGGGGATCGGCAGCCCGCCCGCTTCCGCCGGGTCCGGCACCGGCTCGCCGGTGCCGTGGATAATAGGCGGGGCGGGCCGGGCCGGGGCGG
>CAXTTB010000087.1:0-10349 GCA_964246905.1 uncultured Acetobacteraceae bacterium
GCGGTGGACGGCGCAAGCGCCGCGGCCCGCTTCGCGCCGGAGGTGGCGCGGGCGGCGGCGGACGGGGACGACGCGGCCAAAGCGATCCTGCGCGACGCTGCCCGGCATTTGGCCGCGACGGTCCGGGCTGCCGCCTCTGCGCTCCCGCCCGCTGCCCCGTGCGTGGTGGTCGGCGGCCTCACGAAGCTCGGCGCTCCACTTATGGACCCATTGGAGCGCCTGCTGGGCGAAGCCGGATTGCAGCCCGTCCCCGCACAGGGCGCGGCGCTCGACGGCGCGCGCCGGCTCGCCACGGAGACGCACTGGCCGCACGAGGCGCACGTCATACGCCGTCTCGTACGTCCTATGGGCCATGCATTGGCATGAGCCTTGCAGACCCGTCTGCTTTGTCTTCAACTTGCAGCCAGTCCAGCGGGACGAAGGAGATCAGCATGGGTGTTCCGAAGCTGCTGCTTGCAGCCCTCCTTGCGGCCGGTCTGGCGCTTGGCGTCCGCCCCGCGGACGCGAAGGAGTGGAAGACCATCCGCTTCGGCATGGACGCGAGCTACGCGCCGTTCGAGAGCGTGAACCAGAAGGGCGAGATCGTCGGGTTCGAGGTGGATTACGCCCGCGCGATCTGCGCCAAGCTGGAAGCCACCTGCACGTTCCAGAACCAGGACTGGGACGGCATCATCCCGTCGCTGCTGGCGGGCAAGTTCGACGTGATCGCCTCCTCCATGAACATCACGGACGCGCGCAAGGCCAAGGTCATCTTCTCCGACGTGTACTACTCGACGCCGATCGTCTGGGTCGGCCAAACCAGCGAGAAGTCCAAGGACATCAGCCCGGCGGCGCTCAAGGGCAAGTCCATCGGCACCCAGTCCTCCACGATCCACGCCAACTTCCTGGAGAAGTTCTACCCGGATTCCGACATCAAGCTGTATCCGACCCAGGACGAGCCGAACCTCGACCTCGCCAGCGGCCGGCTGGACTACGTCATGGGCGATATCCTGGTGGAGCAGGACTTCGTCAAGAACAAGGGCCATGGCTGCTGCACGATCCTGTCGGAGGTGAAGCGGGTGCCGGGCATCCACGGGCCGGGGGTGGGCGCCGCCTTCCGCCCGGACGACACCGACCTGCAGGGCATGTTCAACAAGGCCATCGCCGAGCTGGACGCGGACGGCACCTACGCGACGCTGGAGAAGAAGTACTTCACCATCGACATCCGCGGGAAGTAGCCGGCCATGGGCGCGGCCGGCCTGCTGTTCGGGCCGGACGGCTGGGGGACGCTGCTGCTGCGCGGCGCCCTCGTCACCGTGGCGCTGGCGCTGGCGGCGGTGCCGGCCGGCTTCGGCGGCGGCCTGGCGCTGGCAGGGTTGAAGCTGTCGCGATGGCGGGCGGCGCGGGCGGTTGCCGAGGCCTACACGACCTTCTTCCGCGGCATCCCGGACCTGCTCGCCCTGTTCATCGTGTATTTCGGGCTGCAATCCCTGCTGGACCATGCGCGGGACCTGTTCGGCCTGGCGTCGCGCCTGGAACTCAGCGCCTTCGTCGCCGGGGTGATCGCGCTGTCGGTGGTCGTGGCGGCCTACTCGGGGGAGGTCTGGGTGGCGGCGCTGCGGACGGTGCCGCCGGGCCAGGTGGAGGCCGCGCGCTCCCTGGGGCTGGACCGCAGGCGCGCGTTCTTCCTGGTCGTGCTGCCGCAACTGGGCCGGGTCGCCTTGCCCGGCCTCGGCAACGTCTGGACGGTGCTGCTGAAGGACACGTCGCTGATCTCGACGCTCGCGGTCACGGACCTGCTGCGCGCGGCGTCGGAGGCCAGCAAGAACACGACGCGGCCGATCCTGTTCTACGGCGCCGCCGCCGGCATCTACCTCGTGTTCAGCCTCGCCTCCAACGCCGGGCAGGCGGTGCTGGAGCGCCGGGCCAACCGGGGCATCGCCTGATGGACGCGCTGCACGGCCTGCTCGGCTTCGTGTTCAACGCGGAGCTGCTGTCGCAGTACGGCTGGCGGCTGCTGAGCGGGGTCCGGGTCACGGCGGAGGTCGTGCTGCTCTCGGTCAGCATCGGCTTCGTGCTGGCCACCCCGGTCTGCCGCGCCCGCATGTCGCGCAACCCGTTGCTGCGGGGTCCGGCGTCCGGCTACATCGCCGTGTTCCGCGGCACGCCGCTGCTGTGCCAGCTCTACCTCGTGTACTACGGCGCGGGCGAGATCCGGCCCTGGCTGACCGGCGCCGGGGCGTGGTGGTTCTTCCGTGACGCCTTCTACTGCTGCATCCTGGCGTTCTCGCTCAACACCGCCGCGTACCAGGCCGAGATCCTGCGCGGCGCGCTCGGCTCCGTGCCCCGGGGCCAGCGGGAGGCGGCGGCGGCGCTCGGCCTGTCGCCCTACCGTGTGGCGCGGCACGTGGTGTGGCCGCAGGCGTTCCTGGCGGCGCTGCGCCCGCTCGGCAACGAGCTGATCCTGGTCATCAAGGCGAGCGCGCTGGCGGCCATCGTCACCTTGCTGGACCTGATGGGGCAGACCCGGCTGATCTTCGCCCGCACGTTCGACTTCTCGGTCTATCTCTACGCGGCGCTGATCTACCTCGCCGCCACCGAGGGCATCCGCCGGCTGTGGAACCGCATGGAGCGCGCCGCCTCCAAGCACATACGGCCTGTCGAGTTGCCGCAGGTCGCCCCGATGCGCGCCGGCAGGGTGCCCATCCGCGCCGCCGAGTACGTGCCGCCGGGGTAGCGGCGTCACGGCGCCGGGACGCCCTGGAGCATCGTCACCACCTGGATCGCGGCGGTCGCGCGGTTCTCCACGCCGATCTTGGCGAACACCTGCTCCAGATGCTTGTTCACCGTGCGCGGGCTGAGGCCGAGCGGCTTGTTCAGCACGAGGTCGGCCACCAGCGCCCCCACCCAGGCGGCGGCGACGTTGGAGTAGCCGACCAGGATGTGCTCGATGGCGGCATAGACGCCGATCTCCATCAGCAGCAGGGCGACGGCCAGGTTGAACACCAGCCACACGACCCGTCCGGGACGGCTATGCGTCAGGCGGGAGAAGAAGTTGGACCACGCGATGGACCCGGCATAGGCGTTGGTCACGTCGATCTTCATCTGCGACACCGCGACGAACGCCGCCGCCAGCGCCAGCGCCGCCGTGGGAGAGCCGGTGACGGTACCGAAGGCCACCCGATACATCTGCATCGGCAATGCGGCCTCCTCCGCCGGCAGCCCCTGCCCGGACGCGAGCGTCGCCAGGAACGACCCGGCCAGCAGCTTGAGCGTGCCCGGCACGATCCAGCCCGGCCCGCCCGCCAGCAGCGCGCCCCACCAGGCGCTGACCACGCTGATCGCGGTGGGCGTCTGTCTGCTGATCTTCCGGTTCGGCTGAGGCAAGCAGGTGCGCGCCGTGATGCAGAACCGGACTTCATGGACTGGAACCAGATCACCGAGCTGCCGCTGTTCTGGCGCCCGTTCCACAGCCTGGGGCTGACACTGGTTGCAATTCCGCCGGTGCCGGCGCTGCTGGCGCTGCTCGTGGGGTTCGCGATGTTCAAGCGCCGGGTGGGCGGCACGTGTTTCGCCATCATCACCCAGGCCATCGCGGCGATCCTGACCATCCTCATCATCGGGCAGCAGGGCTACACCGGCGGCGTCAACGGGATCACCGACCTCCGCACCCTGCACGGCTGGGACATCCGCACCGACCAGGCCCGCGTCGCGCTGTACTTCGTGAACGCTGTCCTGCTGATCGCCTACCTGCTGCTCGGCCAGTACGTGCGGCGGAGCAAGCTGGGGCGCATCCTGGTCGCGATGCGCGACAAGGAGGACCGGGTGCGGTTCTCCGGCTACGCCGTGGCCGACTTCAAGATCTTCGTGTTCTGCTTCGCCGCCGCCCTGGCCGGGATCGGCGGCGCGATGTTCACGCTGCAGGTCGGCTTCATGTCGCCGAGCTTCGTCGGCATCGTGCCGTCCATCGAGATGGTGATCTTCTGCGCGGTCGGTGGGCGCACCTCGCTGCTGGGCGCGGCGGCCCGCAGCGTGTTCCTGCACGACCAGCTCGACCGCCCGGCCGGCATCCTCAGCCACGGGCAGAAGCAATGGCTGGAGATCGGGATGCTGCTGATCCAGGGCCCGGCGCTGCTCATGCTCGACGAGCCGGTCGCCGGCATGAGCGTGAGCGAGCGGGCCAAGACGGCGGAGCTGCTGCGCCGGATCATCCAGCGCCGCTCGGTGCTGGTGATCGAGCACGACATGGGCTTCGTCGAGAGCATCGCGGACAAGGTGATGGTGCTGCACCAGAGCCGGGTGATCTCCGAAGGCTCCATCGCCCATGTCAAGGCAGCACTCACGGCCGACCAGGTCTTTGCCGGCGGGTGATACAAGAGCAAGCCCGAAACCGGGCTGCGTGCGATGGCGCGGGTCTATGCCGGCTGGGGCTTCTCGCAGGCGTTCTACCGGCAGGAGCTGGACCTTTCGGCGATGGACTACTCCTCGCTGGAGGACTTCCTGGTGGCGTTCTGGGAAAGCCTGTTCCTGTCCAAGGACGCCAACAATCTCCTGGCGATGCTGTGGACCTGGCAGCACGGCGACATCGGCGCCAACGAGCTGCATGGCGGCGACCTGCGCCGCGCCCTCGGCGCGATCAAGGCAAGGGCTTTCGTCATGCCGGGCCAGACCGACCTTTATTTCCCGCCGGAAGGCAGCGAGTCCGAGGTGGCGCACATGCCGAACGCCCGGCTGATCACGATCCCCTCGGTCTGGGGCCACTTCGCCGGCGGACCCGGCACCAACCCGGTCGATGTGGCCTTCATCGACGCGCGGCTCAAGGAGCTGCTCGACAGCTAAGCTTTCAATCAACCGGCGGGCGGCGCGCGCCGTAGCCGAACCGGCGCTCCAGCGCCAGGCCGATGGACAGCGCCGGCGCCTCGTTGAACAGCCCGCTCCACAGGCAGACCGTGTGCGGCACGTCGTGCAGCGGGCCGGCCTTGTCCTCGCCGAGGTCCAGCCTCGCCCGCGCCAGCGACAGCGGCCCGCGGGTGGGCGCGCGCTGCAGCCCGGTGGGCAGGCACAGGCAGGGATGCCCGGTGAAGTTGGTGATGACCAGCATGGGGCCGACCTGGCTCGGCCCGATCACCGCGTCCACGCCGCGGAACAGGGTGTCCATCACCTGCATGACCATGGTGCGGAAGCGGTCGAGCTGCACGTGGTCCACCGCGGACAGGAAGCGCGCCTTGCGGAAGGCGTTCGGCCAGGCCTCCTTCGCCTGCCAGGCCAAGGCGTCGTCGCCGTCCGACAGGGTGAGCGCCTCGAAGGAGGCGGCCGCCTCCGCGAACAGCACGCTGGTCAGCGCGTCGTAGGGTAGGTCGGGCCGGGTCAGCGGGACCAGCTCCAGCCCCAGCTCGCCCGCGGCTTGCAGCGCCGCGCGGTCCATCTCGTGCCCCGCGGCGAAATCCGCCTCGACGTAGCCGAGCCGCAGCCCGGCCACCGGGCACGCGCTGTCCCAACCGAAGGGCTGCGCGATCTGCGCCGCGTCCAGCGGGTCCGGGCCGCGCATCGCGTCCAGCACCAGCGCCGCGTCCTCCACACTTCGACAAATCGGCCCGATCTTGTCGAGCGACGGGCACAGCGCCATGGCGCCGCGGCGCGACACCCGGCCGAAGGTGGGGCGCAGCCCTGTCGTGCCGCAGCGCGTCGAGGGCGCGACGATGGACCCCAGCGTTTCCGTGCCGACCGAGAACCCGGCCAGCCCGGCGGCCGTCGCCGACGCGGAGCCGGCGCTCGACCCGCTCGACCCTTCCTCGGTGTTCCACGGGCTGCGCGTGCGCCCGCCGTACCAGATGTCGCCGTAGGCCAGGGCGCCCACCGTCGTCTTGCCCAGCATTACCGCGCCCGCGGCGTGCAGCAGCGCCGTGACGTGGGCGTCCTCCGCCGGCACCTGCCCGCGGTACGGCTCGGCGCCCCAGGCGGTCTCGACGCCCGCGGTGTCGATGATGTCCTTCATGCCGTAGGGGATGCCATGCAGCGGGCCGAGCCACATGCCGCGGCCTGCCATCCGGTCCAGCTCCGCCGCGCGGGCGCGGGCGGCATCCGCCGTCACCGTGGCGAAGCATTCGAGCCGCGGCCCGATGGCGGCGATGCGGGCCAAATAGATGTCGGTCAGCCGCACGGCGGTCAGGTGGCCGCGGCGGAGCCAGGCGCCCAGCTGGGTGAGGGGCGCGTAGGCGATAGCCTCGTCATCGCCCGGCATCGCCGGGGCGTCGTCGGCAAGGCGCACTTCGTCCAATGTCGGCGATACGTGCCCGGGCAGACGCGGGTCGAAGCGGGTGGCGGGCGGCAGGGTGGCCGGCAGCGGCACGGCCCGCCGACGCAGCGCAAGCTGCGTCTGCGCCAGCAGATTGTCCGCCATCAGCTCACGCTCGGCATCCGTGTAGCGGACGCCGAGCAGGCTTTCCGCGGCGGCGAGGGCTGCGGCCGAGGGCACGGCCGCCGCGTCCTCCGTCACCGACGCGGCCGCCGGGTCAGCGCGCCCCGCCGCCGGCCGAGGCGCGGTCCGGCTGGTTGCCGTTCTCCGTGCCCGGCGCCTGCTTGTCGGAGCGGGCGATGGCCGCCGCACGCCGTGAGGCACGGCTCACCCTGTGCCTGGGCGCTTTGTGGACGGGATCGCCCATCGTGGGGCTGCGGGTCGCCTGGTCGTCGCTGGTCTGGGCGACGGCCAGCCCGCTGGAGAGGCTGAACACCAGGGCCGTGGCCCACAGCAGTTTCACCGACATGGAATGTCCTCCTCGTGACGAGGCGGGCGGACGCCCTGGCCTCATGGTGGATCGACACCGGGCAACGCCCGCGGGCGTTGACGGTTGCACCAAGCGCGGTCCTCAGAAGTGGTAGCCGGCCTCGACGAACACGGAGTTCTGCTCCGTCCCGGGCACGTAGCGCGGCACGCCGCCGAACTTGTTGTGCCAGTACTCGTAGCCGACGCCGGCCTCGATCTTCTTCGGGGTGTAGCCGAGCAGCTCGCCCACATCGACCAGAAGCTTCGGGTGCAGCAGGATCTCGGTCCCGTGATCGTAGTCGGTCCGGGCGCCCTTGCCCTTCGGGGTGATGAGGTTGGCGAAGCCGGTGAAGTTGAGGGGCACGGGGCCGACCGCGAAGGGGAAGGCCCAGGCGGTCTCGATGGTGAAGGCCGGGTCGAAGTTGGCGCCGTTGCCGTTCTGCAGGAAGCCGTTGGTGTTCCACTCGTGCGACAGGCCCAGGGTGATGTTGAGGAAGCCGCGCGGCAGGTTGATGGAGAACTGCGGCCCGAACGTGACCAGCTTCTTGTAGGACGCGAAGGCGTCGTTCTGCGTGTCGAAGTCGAAGCCGAACACCAGGCCCACGTCGCGGATCGGGCCGAACCGGAACATGTCGCTGCCCGTCACCTTGTTGCCGCTCACCACGGAGCGGAACAGCGCGTACACCTCGGCCGAGTTGGAATCGGCGCGGCCCGTGACGCTGTTGGCCGGGTCGCCGCGGGCACTGAAGTCCTCGAAGTCGATGCTGGCGAAGTTGGAGCCGTAGGTCCAGGCGTTCGCGTAGGCGACGTTGCCCGCGACCTCGTTGACGTTCTTGGCGTAGCCCGGCTGCTTGTCCTGCGGAAGGTAGCGGATGCTGAGATAGGTGTCCTGGAACTCGATCCCCCAGGCGCAGGCCTCACCGGGCGCCAGCGCCAGCAGCGACAGGGCTGCCGCGGCCGCCTTCCAGGCATGTGTCATGCTTGCTTATCTCCGAAACGGTTGCGTGTTCACGCAAAAGAGACAGCAAACATCGTGCCAGCACTGCGGGCGCCTGTTTGATGACAGTTTTGTTCAATCCGCCTGAACGGACAAGCCGGCAGATCGGCATGAATGCAACATAAAATGCTTTAATAATCAGCAATAAGCTGAATATTGTGCACTTCCTATAGAGATCGGCTGAAAACGATGAAGTTTTGAGCGGCGCTACCCCGCCGCCAACCGCCGTGCTGCCTCCCCATGCCGGCGCATCAGCCCGGCCACGTCCAGATTCGGGATGCAGCCGTCCTCCACCACCCAGCGCCCGGCCACCATCACCCGGTCCGCCCGGCTTGCCCCGCACAGCACCACCGCCGCCAACGGGTTCCCCGCGCCGGAGAACCGAAGCTCGTCCAGCGTGAACAGCGCGAGGTCCGCCGCCGCCCCCACCGCGATGCGCCCCAGCTCCGGCCGCCCGATGCAGTCGGCAGACCCTTCCGTGGCCCAGCGCAGGGCGTCGCGGTGGCTCACCGCGCCGATGCCGTTCGCCCCGCGCTGCAGCAGGAACGCCGCCCGTACCTCCTGCATCAGGTTCGACCCGTCGTTGGAGGACGAGCCGTCCACCCCCAGGCCGACCGGCGCCCCGGCGGCCTCCAACGCGCAGACCGGGCAGGTGCCGGAAGCCAGCACCTGGTTGCTGCACGGGCAGTGCGTCACGCCCACCCGGGCACGCCCGAGCCGCGCGACCTCCTCCGCGCCGAAGTGGATGCCGTGCGCCAGCCAGGTGCCGGGGCGCAGCCAGCCGCAATCCTCCAGGTAGTCGAGCGGCGCGCAGCCGAAGCGCGCCTGGCAGAACGCGGCCTCGTCCACCGTTTCGGCCAGATGGGTGTGCAGCCGCACGCCCCGCTTGTCCGCCAGCGCCGCCGTGTCCCGCATCAGCCGGGTGGTGACGGAGAAGGGCGAGCAGGGGGCGAGCGCGATCTGCAGCATCGCGTGCGGCGCCGGGTCGTGCAGGCGGTCGATCAGGCGGCTGCTGTCGTCGAGGATCGCGTCGGCGTCCTGCACCACGCTATCGGGCGGCAGGCCGCCGTCCCGTTGCGACAGGTCCATCGAGCCGCGGGTCAGCACGGCGCGCAGGCCGAGGCGCCCCGCCGCCGCGGCCTCGATGGCGATGGCGTCCTCCAGGCCCGGCGGGAACACGTAGTGGTGGTCGGTCGTGGTGGTGCAGCCCGACAGCAGCAGCTCCGCCATCGCGACCGTCACGGCGGCGTCCAGCGCCTCCGGCGTCAGCCGCGCCCAGACCGGATAGAGCGCCGTGAGCCAGCCGAACAGGGTGCGGTCCAGGGCGGCGGGGAAGCACCGGGTCAGGGTCTGGTAGAAGTGGTGGTGGGTGTTGACGAGGCCGGGCAGCACGACGTGCCGGCTGGCGTCGAAGGCCTGCGCGGGCCGGCCCGGCGCGGCGCCCGCGGCCAGCAGCTCGACGATGCGCCCGCCCTCCACGACGATCCCGCCCGGCGCGTCGCCGAGCACGGCCAGGGGGTTGCGGAGCCACAGCGCGGGGGATTGGATCATGCGCGCCTCACCCGGCCGCGTAGGTCTGCCGGTACATGCCCCGCAGGTGCTCCGAGACCGTCGTCGGCGGGTAGCGCGGCGCCTCCCCGGCCGGCACGCAGCCCGGCAGGGCGGTGACGGGATGGCCGGGGTTGCCCTCGAAGAAGAACGGCATCGAGATGCGGTCCCGCCCCGACACGTTCACCACCCGGTGCAGCGTGGAGCGGTAGCGCCCGTTGGTCCAGCGCGCGAACATATCGGCGATGTTCACGACGAAGGTGCCGGGGACCGGCGGCGCGTCCAGCCAGTCCGCCCCGGCCCGCACCTGCAGCCCGCCCGCCGCGTCCTGCCACAAGAGCGTCAGGCAGCCCCAGTCGGTGTGGGCGCCGCAGCCCTTCTCGCCGGGCTGCGGGTCGGGCGGCTGCGGCGGGTAGTGCAAGAGGCGCAGCACGGACATCGGCTCCTTGCAGAACGCGGCGAAGTGCCCCGGCGGCAGCCCCAGCGCCCCCGCCATCGCGCGCATCAGCCGGACCGCGAGGCCGGTCAGCGCGGCGAAATACGCCTCCATCGCCGGGCGGAAGCCGGGCAGGCCCGGCGGCCACTGGTTCGGCCCCTGGTTGAAGTAGCCGGCGCGCACGCGCGGATGGTCCTCCGGCAGGTCGTCGCCGATGTAGAAGCCTTCCTTCAGGTCGGGCGGCGTGCCCGGCTCCAGGCGCTGGCTCCGCATCGCCTCGTAGCCGCGGTTGCATCGGGAGTGCGCCAGCGACACGGCCATGCGCTGCTCCAGCGGCAGCGTGAAGAACCGCCGCGCCTGCCCGGCCGCCGCCTCGATCAGCGCCTCCGGGACGTCATGCGCGACGTAGAAGAAGCCGATGCCCGAACAGGCCTCATGCAGCGCCGCCAGCCCCTCCCCGCGGTCCAGCGCGGCCACGTCGAACACCGGAAGCTCCATCCTAAACCTCCACTCCCGGAAACAGCGCGTCCAGCTCGCGGTAGGACGGCACGGCGGCGTCGATGGCCCGGCCCGCGCGCAGCACGGTCCGGTCGGACTGCGGGCGGGACAGCAGCTCGCTGTAGCTG
>CAXTTB010000088.1:0-10223 GCA_964246905.1 uncultured Acetobacteraceae bacterium
GCTCATGCAGGCGGGCGCGTTCGGCCGACAGCAGCGGGTCGAGCGCGTCCCGCATCAGCCGCAGGTGGTGCGGCTGCGTCAGCCATGGCGGCAGCAGGTCGGTGCACAGCAGCAGGACGCGCCGCTCCACCCCGGACGCCGCGCAATCGCGCACCAGGCCCTGCAGCACCGCAAGGCCCGGGAAGCGGGTCGCGCCGCTCATGCCATGACCGCCGGGCGAGTCACGCGCGGGGACGCTTCGAGCAGGGCCGGGTTGCCGCAGCCCGCCCGCCCGGACGGACCCGTGGCGGCCGCGCGCTCCACGCACTGCCGCAGCGCGCAGTGCCGGCCCGACCCGCAGGCGCCCATCCGCTTGGCGGCCAGCATCGTATCCACCCAGCGTCCCTGGAACCGGCGGATGCCGTGCGCCAGGCCCCAGCTCAAGGCGTCCTCCGTCTCAGCCCGGTGCAGCACCACCCGGTCCTCGCCCAGCGCCGCAACCGCCCGCTCGACCGCGGCCCCGGCTTCGGACAGCCGCGGGGACCAGTCGAGCTTGACGAGGTCCGGCTCCAGCGCCGCCGGCGCGGTCAGCATCAGCGCGTGGTGCGACACGCCGTCCAGCACGAGCGACAGCCCGGCGAAGTGGAGGCGGATGCGGGCGGCCGCGAACGCTTCCGGGTCCGCGCAGGCCTCGACCAGCGGGACCTCCACGCCGACCTGGGCGCCGATGGCCCGGCAGGCGGCGGCGAACTGCGCGAACCGCTCCGACAGGATGCCGGCCAGCGTCAGGTTGAGGTGCAGCCGCGGACCCGCGCCCCGCGCCCCGGCCGTCAGCGGACCGTCCGTCTGCAGGTCCCGCCGCAGCACGTCCAGCATCCGGGCGTCCAGCCGGCTGGCCAGGTGGCGGAACAGGAACGGGTCCGCGTGCGCCTGCCCGGACGCGGCGGCCCGGGCCTCCAGCGCGGCGATGGAGAAGCTGGTTTCCCGGAACAAGGGCTGCAGGCCGGCCTCGCGCCCCGGCATGAGCAGCACGGCGGTCTGCCGGTGCGTCAGGTCGGTGATGCGGCCTTGCCCGACCACGGCCTCAAGGGCGTCGATCGCCTGGGCGCTGCCTTTCGGCTCGGCGCCGGCAGGG
This sequence comes from uncultured Acetobacteraceae bacterium, assembly GCA_964246905.1. Lineage (GTDB taxonomy): Bacteria > Pseudomonadota > Alphaproteobacteria > Acetobacterales > Acetobacteraceae > CAHJXG01. Next base: position 1,115 of record CAXTTB010000088.1, read on the forward strand.
TCGGGCTGTGCGTCCAGCACGCGGGCCTGGGCGTAGCGCAGCAGGGCCGCGCCGTCCTGTTCCAGCGCCCAAAGCGTGGTCAGGCCGGCAGGGTCCGGCATGTCCGCCTCGAACAGCCGCGCCAGCGTGGCGGCGAGCGGGCAGTTCCCGTCATCGGCGCGGAACAGCAGCAGCAGGTCGTCGTTGTGCAGCGCGAAGACCTGGCCCGCCTGCCGCTGCGCCGCATCCTCCATCACGGCGCGGGCGACGCGCCGGTGGTGCGGGCGCGGCCCTGCCGGGGCGATCCGCGACAGGTGCAGCACGAGCGCCATCCGGCCGCGCGGCGTGCGCAGGGCGCGCTCGGCGGCATCCAGCAGGTGCCGTCCGATGTGGTGGGCTGCCGCGGCCGTGTGTCCACGGGCGTCGGCGAGGGCGCTATGAGATTTCAGTGTCGTGATCCCCGCTTGGTGAGGGTAGGATGCCGCATCATGATTACCAGCAGGTTAGCGAACTTCGCCTCCGCGTTCGGCATGGGTCAGCGGGCGCCGGACCTTCCCCGCCTGGCGCCGGGATGCCGGATCTACGCCATTGGCGACGTGCACGGGCACCTGCCGCAGCTCCAGGCGCTGCACGAGGCAGTGGCCAAGGATTTCAGCGAGCGCCCGGTCAGCCGGCCGCTGCTGGTCCACATGGGGGACCTCATCGACCGCGGCCCGGATTCGGCCGGAGTCCTCGCGCGGCTGCAGGCCGGGCCGCCGGTGCCGGGCGTGCCGATGGTGAACCTGATGGGCAACCACGAATGGATGTTCCTGTCGGCCCTGGCGCTCCAGGACCAGCGCGAGGCCGACAACTGGCTCGAAAACGGCGGCATCGAGACTTTGGCGAGCTGGGGCATCCGCGCGACCGTCCCGCTGGCGCGCTGGCCGGAGCTGGTGCCCCGCGAGCACGTCCTGTTCATGCGTGGGCTGGCCCCCTGGTACCAGCGCGACGGCTACGTGTTCGCCCATGCCGGCGTCCGGCCCGGCGTGCCGCTGGCCCGGCAGCTCTGGTCCGACCTGCTCTGGATACGCGGGCCGTTCCTGGACCGCCGCGGCCCCCTGCTGCCCGACGCGCCCGACCTCGTGGTCGTGCACGGCCACACGCCGCAGCCGGAGCCGACGCTGCGCGCCAACCGCATCGGCATCGACACGGGCGCCGGGCGCGGCGGGCCGCTGACCTGCGCTGTGCTGGACGGCGACGACGTGCGCTTCCTGCAGGCGGAGGCGCCCGGCGACCATGAGGGGTCCCTGTGACGGCGACGCACGGCTTGCCACCTGCGCAGGGGAACGGTAGCCCGTCATGATGGACGACACATCCCAGCCAAGCCAGCCCGGCGGCGACCCGGCCCAAGCCCCTCCCGGAAACCCGACGGCGCTCGATGGGGACGGCCTCGCCGATGCCGTCCGCCGCCTGGCCCGCACCAGCGTCATGGTGATCGGCGACGTGATGCTCGACCGCTACGTGTACGGCACGGTGGAGCGCATCAGCCCGGAAGCGCCCATCCCGATCCTGACGGTGGAGCGCGAGGTGGCGATGCCCGGCGGCGCCGGCAACGTGGTCCGCAACCTGACGGCTTTGGGCGCCGCGGTGGCCTTCGTGTCGGTGGTGGGGGACGACCAGGCCGGGTCGGACCTCACGGGCCTGGTCGGCGGCCAGCCCGGCGTCGAGCCGTGGCTGCTGGTGCAGGGCGGGCGCGCCACCACGGTGAAGACGCGCTACGTCAGCCAGGGCCAGCAATTGCTGCGGTCCGACCGGGAAGAGACGGCGCCGGTCAACCCGAAGCTCGCGGAGCGCATGATGCGAATCGCGAACGACACCCTGGCCGCGACCTCCGTCGCCATCCTGTCCGACTACAACAAGGGTGTGCTGGCCGGGGACATCCCGGCGCAGTTGGTCGCAGCCGCCAAGGCCGGCGGGCGCCGGGTCGTGGTGGACCCCAAGGGGCCGGACTACGCCCGCTATGCCGGCGCGGACGTGGTGACGCCCAACCGGCGGGAGCTGGCGGAGGCGACGGGCCTGCCGGTCGATGACGAGGCCGCCATCGTCGCCGCCGCCACGGCGCTGCGGGACGCGCATGGCTTCGGCGCCGTGCTGGTCACGCGGTCGGAGGACGGCATGACCCTGCTGGATGCCGACGGCGCCCACCACTTCCCGGCGGAGGCGGCGGAGGTGTTCGATGTGTCCGGCGCCGGCGCCACGGTGGTGGCGACACTCGCGGCGGCGATGGCGGCCGGGCTGCCGCTGCCGATGGCGGCGCGGCTGGCGAACATCGCGGCCGGGATCGTCGTCGGCAAGGTCGGCACCGCCGTGGCGCGGGAAGGGGACCTGCTGTCGGCCATCAGCCCCCAGGGCGGCGCGCTCCGCAAGGTGGTGACGCTGGAGGCGGCGACCGAGCAGGTGGAACGCTGGCGCCGCCGGGGCTGGCGCACCGGCTTCACCAACGGCTGCTTCGACCTGCTGCACCCCGGCCACGTGCACCTCCTGGAGCAGGCGCGCAGCCAGTGCGACCGCCTGGTGGTCGGGCTGAACTCGGACGCCAGCGTCCGGCGCCTGAAGGGCAGCAGCCGCCCGGTGCAGCCGGAGGCCGCCCGCGCCGCGGTGCTGGCCAGCCTGTCCGCTGTGGACCTGGTGTGCATCTACGACGACGACACGCCGGTCGAGACCCTGGCGGCGCTCCGTCCGGATCTGCTCATCAAGGGCGCCGACTATACCCTGGAGACCGTGGTCGGCGCCGACCTGGTGCAGGGCTGGGGCGGCCGGGTGTGGCTCGCCGAGCTGCTGCCGGGCTTCTCCACGACCGCCACGGTGCAGCGGATGACGGCGGTGCGGAGCGCGGGGTAGGTCGGCCGGATTCTTACAGATGGCTGAATGGCCCGACCTGTCCGCGGCACCGGGTGACGGATGACGCTCCGCTTATCCGTCCTACAAAACGGTGCCGCGTAGGGTGGATCAGCGAAGCGCCATACGCCGTGGAGGGGTCAAGGCACTTGGCTGCTGGATCTATTCAGCCCGCAGCGCCATCCGCAGGCTGTTCTGCCCGTCGGGGTCCTGGAGCCAGGCCAGGCGCTGGGCGGCCAGGGTGGCGAAGCGGTGCAGCACGGCGCGGCGCCGGGCCGGGGACAGGGCGTGGACCGGCGGCTCCTGGAGCACTTCTGCGGTGCCGTCGCAGGCGATGATCCACCCGGTGTCGGGGGGCAGCAGCGCCCGCGGGAAGTCCGGGTCCACCGCGAAGTACAGGCAGTCCGAGTAGGCCCGGTACTCCGGCCACTTGTTGTCGGTCAGGAAGTCCCGCGCCCCGGACTTCACCTCGATGCAGGCGAACCCGCCATCGGGGCGCAGCGCCATGATGTCCGCCCGGCGGTGGTTCGGCAGCGGCATCTCGTGCAGCGGCGACCAGCCGAGCTGGAAGCACAGCCGGGACGCGGCACGCCGGATCGCCAGGGACCGTTCGGGGAGGGTGGCGACGTCGAGGTCCATGCGGCGCCGCTATCCCGGCAGAACGGCGTCAATGGCCCGGGCCAGCCTGACATCCCGCTCCGACAGGCCGCCGGCGTCGTGCGTGGTGAGGGTGATGGAGACCCGGTTATAGACGTTGGACCATTCGGGGTGGTGGTCGTGCCGCTCCGCCAGCAGGGCCACCCGCGCCATGAAAGCCCAGGCGGCGCTGAAGTCCTTGAACTTGAAATCCCGGGCGATGGCGTCCCGGTCCGGCAGCAGGCGCCAGCCGGGCAGGGTTTCCGGAAGCCGGCTGCGCGCATCCTCCGGCAACGGATCGATCTTGGCGGGATGCGGCATTTCGGTTGACCTCCGGCGCGGAATGGGGCGGATAAGCGTATGCCCGTCTATACCCTGCCTCCCGCTCCTGAGGACATCGCCGATCTGGCCGACCGCGCGCTCGCGGCGATGCCGGACGTGCTGCGCCGCCAGGTGCGCGGCGTGTCGATCCTGGTGGAGGAGGTCGCGGACGACGAGACCCTGGGCGAGCTGGGCATCGAGAACGCCTGGGAGCTGACCGGGCTGTACCGCGGCGTGCCGCTCGGGCACAAGGACGCGGGCGGCACGGCGCACGCGCCGGACCTGGTGGTGCTGTACCGCGAGCCGATCCTGCTGGAATGGATCGAGACCGGGGAGGACCTGTTCCGCCTCGTCCGCAACGTGCTGATCCACGAGATCGCCCACCACTTCGGCTTCAGCGACGCCGACATCGCGGCGCTTGAAGGGGATGGGGAGTAGTCCTGCTCTCGGCTTGTGGCACAGGGGGTTGTGCGGTACGGCATGGGGCAGGGTGGCACGGAGGCGGGGTTGCGGGTTCTCGGCATCGGATCGCGGATCGACCTGGGGGACCTGTATCTCAGCCTGCTGCGCGAAGGGCACGAGGTGCGCGTCCACGCCGGCGACCCGGCCTATGCCGGCTGCTTCGCCGGTCTGCTCGACCCGGTGGCGGACTGGCGGGCGGAGCTGGACTGGGTGGGCCGCGACGGCCTGGTGCTGTTCGAGAAGGTCGGGCGCGGCGCCGAGCAGGACGCGCTGCGACAGGCTGGATACCAGGTGATCGGCGGCAGCGCGCTGGGGGACCGGCTGGAGTACGACCGCGCCTTCGGCCAGGCCGCGCTGCGGGACGCGGGCCTGCAGATCGCCCCGACATACCCGTTCGACAGCCCGGCCGACGCCGCCGCCTGGCTCGCGCGGCATCCCGGGCGCATGGTGCTCAAGCACGACAACAACGCGCGGGCGACCTTCGTGGGCGACCACCGGGAGGGCGCCGACGTGCTGTTCCAACTGTCCCGCACGCCGCCGGGCCGGGTGCTGCTGATGCCGCGGCTGGAGGGCGTGGAGGTCGGCGTCGGCGCGTATTTCGACGGGCGGGCGTTCCTCCGCCCCGCCTGCATCGACTTCGAGCACAAGCGGTTCTTCCCCGGCGAGCTGGGCGAGATGACCGGGGAGATGGGCACCCTGCTGTCCTACGAGGGCGCCGACGCGCTGTTCGACGCGACGCTCGGCCGGATCGCGCCGCTGCTCGCGGCCGCCGGGCACGTCGGCTACGTCAACCTCAACATGATCGCCAACGAGGCCGGGCTGTGGCCGCTGGAGTTCACCTGCCGATTCGGCAACCCCGGCTTCGCCGTGCTGGCGCCGCTGCAGCGGGACGGCTGGGGCGACCTGCTGGGCCGCATGGTGCGTGGCGGCGTCGGGGGGTTCGCGGCCGTGCCGGGCTGGTCGGTCGGCATCGTGCTGACCGTGCCGGGCTTCCCGGAGGAGCGGCCTGGTGCGGACCCCGCGGCGGACCCGCCGGTCTTCTTCCACGAGCCGCCGGACGGGGCGGAGCTGCCGCACTACCACTTCTCCGACATGCGCCGGGAGAGCGGCCAGTTGTTCGCCCGGCGGCGCACCGGATACGCCATGGTCGTGACCGGCACCGGACCCACGGTGCAGCAGGCGCAGGCGGCGGCGGCGGCGCGGGCGCGCAACGTGGTCATCCCCGACCTGCGCTGGCGCGGCGACATCGGCGACCGCTTCCTGGCCGGGGAGGGCGCGCGCCTGGCGCGGCTCGGCTGGCTGACGCTCCCGGGGACCGGCCTGCAAGCGGACGCGGCATGAGCTTGGACCAGCCCATCGCGGACTGCCTGGCCGCGCGCATCTCGCCGGAGGTCGCGGTGGCGCGGATGCTGCTGGCCGGCGTGGCGGCGGAGGGCATCGTGACGGCCCTGGCGCGGCACCGCCCCGGTCCGGACGACCCGCGCTGGACGGCGATGGCGCGTCTCGTCGAGGGCCGGGACGCGGCGCTCGATCAACTGGCGGCGGAGGTCGCGGCGACCGGGGCGCAGCACGATGCCTCCGGCGCGGACGGCCTCGCGCGCATCGCCGCGTTCTTCGACCGCGCCGTGGCGCACTCGCCCGAGGCCAGCGTGGCGCTTTACTCCCTCGGCGACCCGGCGATCCTGGCCCAGGCGCCGGCAGAGATCGTCGCCTGGCTGCATGCCAACCGGCTGCTGCACGCCGGGGCCGACGTGCTGGACCTCGGCTGCGGCATCGGCCGGATCGCGGCGGCGCTGGCCCCGCAGTGCCGGACCGTGCTGGGCCTGGACGTGTCCGCCGGCATGGTGGCGGAGGCGCGGCGGCGCGCGGCGCTGCCGAACGTGCGGTTCGAGCAGACGGCGGGCCGTGATCTCGACGCCCTGCCCGAGGCCGCGTTCGACCTGGTGCTGGCGGTGGATAGCTTCCCCTACATGGTCCAGGCCGGACCTGACGTGGTGGGCCGACACGTCGCCGGGGCCGCGCGGGTGCTGCGTCCGGGCGGCGCGCTCGTGGTGCTCAACTTCTCCTATCGCGGGGAGCGAGCCGCTGACCGCGCCGATGCCGTGGCGCTCGCCGCGGCGCACGGCTTCGCCCTGGAACAGGACGGCGCAAGGCCGTTCGGCGTTTGGGACGGCACGGCCTTCGTGCTCCGCCGCTGATCCGCTGGGCCGTCCTGCTGGCGCTGCTCGCGGCACCGGCGCACGCCGGGGAGGACGCTTCGGCGCAGGACCGGGCGGCGCTGATGCGGGCGCACCGCGGTGGCACCATGCGGCTGCTGGCCCATTCCGCCGCCGGCACCGTCGATCCGCAGGTGAACTACACCGCGCAGTTCTGGCAGGTCTTCTCGATGGCCTATGACGGGCTGCTGGCGTTCCGCAAGGTCCCAGGTCCCGGGGGCAACGAGATCGTGGGCGACCTGGCCGAGGCCGTGCCGACGCCCACCGATGGCGGCCTGACCTGGGTGTTCCGGCTGCGGCCGGGCATCCGCTTCTCCGACGGCAGGCCCGTGCGCCCGGCGGATGTCGCCGCCTCCTTCCGCCGGCTGTTCCGCATCGCCAGCCCCACCGCGGACAGCTTCTACGGCGCGATCCAGGGGGCGGACGCCTGCCTCCGCGCGCCCGCCCACTGCGCGCTGGAGGGCGTCACGGCGGACGGTGCCTCGGGCACCGTCACCATCCGCCTGTCGCGGCCCGATCCGGAGTTCGCGATGAAGCTCGCCTTGCCCCATGCCAGCGTGCTCCCGGACACCGCGCCCGATGCGGACACCGGCACCGTCCCGCTGCCCGGCACCGGCGCCTACCGCATCGACGGCTACGACCCCGGCGGCAGCCTGCGCCTGGTCCGCAACCCGCACTTTCGCGAGTGGAGCGCGGACGCGCAGCCGGACGGGTTCCCCGATGCCATCGACTACGACTTCGGGCTGGAGGACGAGGCCGAGTACACCGCCATCGAGAACAACCAGGCCGACTGGACCTTCGACGCGCCGCCGGCGGACCGGCTGGCCGAGCTTGGCGCGCGCTACGCGGAGCAGGTGCATCTCAGCCCGGCCTACGCCATGTGGTTCATCCCGCTCAACACCCACCTGGCCCCGTTCGACGACGTGCGGGTGCGCCGGGCGCTGAACCTCGCGGTGGACCGGCGGGCATTGATAAAACTGTTCGGGGGCGCAAGGCTTGCAACCGAGTCCTGCCAGGTGCTGCCGCCGCGCCTGCCGGGCCATCAACCATACTGCCCGTATCCGCTGGACCTCCCCCGGGCGCAGCGGCTGGTGGCGGAGAGCGGCACGGCCGGGCAGACGGTGACGCTGGTGATCGACGACAGCCCGGTGGCCCGCGCCATCGGCACCTACATGCTGGACGTGCTGCGCGACCTGGGCTTCGTGCCCCGGCTGCGCAGCCTGTCGGCCAACGTGCAGTTCACCTACATCCAAAACACCAACAACCGGGTGCAGGCGAGCCTGACGACCTGGTACGCGGACTATGCCTCCGCCAGCAACTTCCTGGGCGGCGTGTTCGGATGCCAGGCCTTCCGCCCGGGATCGGACGCATCGCCCAACATCAGCGGCTTCTGCGACCCGGCGCTGGACGCGCGGCTGCGGGCGGCGCTGGCGGCCCCGGACGGCGCGGCGGAGCTTGCCGCCATCGACCGGGCCGTGACCGACCAGGCGCCGGCCGTGGTGCTGCTCAACCCGCGCTACATCGACGTGGTGTCCGCCCGCGTCGGCCATTTCGGCTACCACGAGCAGTTCCGCTGGCTCGTCGGCCAGTCCTGGATACGATGAGGACCGGCCTTGCCGTCCTCGCCGTCATCGTGCTCGCCTGCCTGCTGGCGCCGCTCTATGCGTCGCAGGTGTCGGGAACCGACCCGTTCCGCTCCAACGTGAACGGCACGGCGGGCGGGCAGGAGGTGCTGGCGGAGAACACCGCCGGGCTGGGCCTCGGGGCGACACCCATCGGGCCGACCTGGCGCGGCGCCTACATGCTGGGCGCGGACACGCAGGGGCGGGACGTGGCGGCGCGGCTGCTGTACGGCGGGCGCACGTCCCTGCTGATCGCGGGCAGCGCCACCGTGCTGTGCCTCGTGCTGGCGGTGGTGCTCGGCGTGCTGTCGGGGTTCGTGGGCGGGACTGTGGACACCGTGCTGGCCGGGCTGCTGGACCTGCTCTGGGCGTTCCCGGTCTATCTCTTGGCGATCTCGCTCTCCATCGTGCTGATCAGCCAGGACCTGCGGGTCGGCCCGCTGCTGCTCACCGCCGACAGCCTGGCGCTGCCGGCGCTGATCCTCGGCATCGTGTACGTCCCCTACGTCGCCCGGCCGATCCGCGCGCAGGTGCTGGCACTCCGCAGCGCCGAGTTCATCAAGGCCGCCCACGCCACCGGCGGCGGCCCGCTGCACGTCCTGCGCCGCCACGTCCTGCCGCAGATCTGGCCCGGCCTGATCGGCTTCGCCCCCATCGTCATGGCGATGGCGCTGCTGACGGAGGCGGCGCTGTCCGTGCTGTCCATCGGCGTGCAGGCGCCCGCCGCGAGCTGGGGCACGCTGATCGCCGATGGGCAGGCGTTGATCTACACACGGCCGGCTGTCGCCATCGCGCCGGGCCTGGCGGTGCTCCTGACGGTCCTGGCGCTGAACGTGGTGGGCGAGGCGTGGCGCGTGACGCTGGAGACGCGCCGATGATCGTGCGCCCATGATCACCCGCCTCGTCCGCTCGCTGCTGGTCATGTTCGGCATCAGCGTCCTCGTGTTCCTGATCTTCTTCGCGACCCCCGGCGCCGATCCAGCCGCCCGGATCGCC
>CAXTTB010000089.1:0-10176 GCA_964246905.1 uncultured Acetobacteraceae bacterium
TCAGGCAGGGTGGGCGGGAGGAAATGCTGGGTCATCGCTCGATCTGGGTGGGGCGGGTCATCGCCGTGTTAAGGCCCGGCGGCTGGGCCATCGCCTGCGCCCGCAGCACCAGGGCCATGATCGACAGGTCGCGCCCGGCGCTGAACGCGAAGGGCTGCACGCCCAGCACGGCGTCGGCGAAGCTCTCGACCTGGTTCAGGAACGGCGAGCGTTCGGCGCCGGGAACTGGGATGGGCTGCATGACACCAGTGGCCGCGTCGATCCAGTCGAGTGTGCCCCCGGCAGTCTGTCCCATGGTGTCGGTCGCGACCGCCTGCCCCGCCGTGCCCACGACTTCCAGCCGGCGGCGCGGCAGGGTTTCCGGGCAGTTGTAGGCGACGTGCATCTGCACCATCACCCCGGAGCGCGACCGCGCCATCAGCAGGGCACCGTCCTCCACGGTGTAGCGGTGCACGCGGGCCTGGCCGATGGCGGCGACGTCCACCAGGTCTTCGTTCAGCAGGTAAGACGACAGGTCGAGGCCGTGCGGCGCCAGGTCCATCAGCGCGCCGCCGCCCGCCCGCGCCGGGTCGATGCGCCAGTTGTCCCCGGCCCCGCCCGCCGCCCAATCGGCCGGCAGCCAGCAGGCATAGACGATGCGAATGGCCGTGACGGTGCCGAGCCGACCCTCCGCGACCAAGGCGGCCAGCGCGCGGTGCGCGGCGTGGAACCGCTGGTCGAACGCGGTGGCATACAGCACCCCGGCGTGGCTGCACGCGGCGACCATGGCCTCGGCGTCCGCCAACGTGGTCGCCATCGGCTTCTCGCACAGCACCGGCAGGCCGGCCCGGGCCGCGGCCTCGACCAGCGCACGGTGCGCGTGGTTGGGCGCCGCGACATAGACCGCGCCGAGGCCCGGCGTCGCGAGGAAGGCGTCGATGTCCGCATGGGCCGGCGCGTCGAACAGCTTGGACGCCTGCTGCAAGGACGCGGCGGACGGGTCGTACAAGGCGGCCAAGCGCCCGTTGCGCGACGCCTGGATCGCGGGGCCTGCGTAGTCGCGCGCCACCCAGCCGCACCCGGCGATGCCCCAGCCCAAAGTCACCATTGCTGCGGCAGGTCCAGGAGCACCCGGCGCCGGGCAAAGCGGTCCGTCGCGGCGTCCGCCCCGGCCACCGCCCGCTCCGGCGCGTCCGACCGCAGCGGGTAGGTCGCGAGCGGCCCGTACTCCCGCTCGTAACGCTCGGACGGCCACCTGATTTCCGGCCCGGCGTAGAGCGGGTTGCGGCGCAGCACCGTTCCCGGCGTCGGCACCGTCAGCCCGCCCGAAAGCACGCGCGGCGCGGCGGCGCCGGTCGCCCAGGCCACGGCCGGCGCGTCGGCCACCGCATCCGCGCCACACGGCACCGGCGCCCGCGCCTCGACCAGCGCCGCCGTCAACTCCCGGTCGTCATACAGCATCGGCGTGCCAAACATCGCGGCGTAGTTGGCCGGCGCCATCGGCTCGCCGGCGGACAGGTTGTCCACCAGCGCGTTGTGCGCGGGCCCGACCAGCACGCGCCCACCCGGGCCGGCCACCCGCAGCATCTCGGACGCCACATGCGGCTTGGACGGCAGGAAGTAGAAGGCGTCGTGGCAGAACACCAGCTCGGCGGACCCTTCGGCCAACGGCCAGGGGGCCGCCGCGTCGAAGCACAGCAGGCGCGCGGCTGGCGCCAGATAGCGCCGGGCCAGCCACAGCTTGGCGAACACGATGTCCGCACCGGAAACGAGCGGGGCGAAGCGGGCGAACTCGCGCAGGTAGTGCCCGGCGCCGCAGGCCAGCTCGAACACGCAGGCCGGACTGTTCCAATGGGCCTCGGCCAAGGCCAGGCCGGACAGGAAGGTGGGGTCCGACCAGCGGTGGGCGAAGTAGGTGCCCACGGGGCCGAACGCCAGGGCGTCCATCGCCGCGCGGAAGGTGAAGCCCTCCGGACAGCCCGCCAAAGCGGCGCGGGCGTCCTCCGAAGGGGGAGGCGTGCGCGCCCAGTTGTCCTGGTCGCCCAGCAACAGCACCAGCGCCCGTTGCGCGTCGCCCGCGTCCAGCGCCGCCAGCGCCGCGTCGGCCAGGCCGCGGCGGTCGGCGCGCAGGAATGGGATGTCCGACACCACCGGCCAGCGTTCCGGCCCGGCGGCCAGGGAGTGCGGCGTGTCTGCGGTCAGCACCCGGCCCGACACCGGGCTGGACAGCGCGCCATCTGGCCACCGCGTCACGGCAGGCCGGCGTCCCGCAGCACCGCCTGGTGGAAGCTCTGGGTGGGGCCGGCGTGCACCAGGTCCATGTCGTCCAGCGCCTGGTCCACCGTGAAGCGTGCCACCTGGTCGTAGTGCCGCATCTGCAGCACGCGGTCGATCACGTCGGCCGCATGGAACGCCCGGCCCGCCGCCGTCGTGGCATCCGGGATGGCGGCCAGCGCCGAGGCGGTCGCCTCGGACAAAGGTGCGGGCAACGTCGCGAGTTCGCGGTCGAACAGCCGCCGCATCACCGGGCCGAGATGGTCGCCCAGCAGCATCTCCCCGGCAAACCCGCTGTCGGGCAAGAGCGCGTTGTGCAGGTGGTGCGCCATGCCGGCGAGGAACGCCGCCGCCGGGTCCGCCCCGTAGCGCGGCGCCAGGATGACGGCCAGCGCCGCCACCACCATGCAATGGTCGCCATGGCTCTCGGGCGGCTCCAGCACGATGCGCGGCTTGCCCGGGCATGTCGCGCCGGCCCGGGGCTGGCGGATCAAGGCCTCGGTGAATGCCGGCGCCGCTCCAGGCCGAAGCTCCTGGCCAAGCCGGCTCCGCAGCCGTGCCGCGAGGAGGGAGTCAACCGAGGCCGAAACCTCATCAAAGGAACGGGTCAGCACCTGAGCCGCTTCGGCGTCCGTCAGCCCGGCATCGAGCAGCACGGCTCGGTCGATGCCGCCGAGCCGGGCGGCGGCAACCGCGTCCGCGGTGGCGAGCAACGCGACGTCCAGCGGTGCCTGGCCGGCGAGCAGGGCGCCCCAGGCCGCACGGAACAGCCGGGATGCCAAGCTATCCGGGTGGGACGCATCCCGGATACGCTTGAGGTCGCCCAGCTCCGCCGCGAGCGGCACGAAGCCGGCCAGGCTGGAGGCCTGGCCGCTCACGTCATCCAACATGGTGCTTAGGCAGCCAGCCACTCAAGCAACGCCCGCTCCTGCACCGGAAAGCTGTGCTCCTCCCGCTTGCCGGCCGGGGTCATCGGCGCCTTGAAGAACAGGCCAAGCTGCTCCTGGATGCCACCGCGACCGCGTTGCCGGGCCAGGTCGAGCACCCGGGCGATCTCGATGACCAAAGGCGCCGCGAGGATGCTGTCGCGGCACAGGAAGTTGACCTTGATCTGCATCTTCTGGCCGAGGAAGCCCACGAGGTCGATGTTGTCCCAGGCTTCCTTGTTGTCGCCGCGCGGCTTGTAGTAGCGGATATCGACGATGTGGTCCTCGACGGGATAGCCGAGGATGTCGTCGAGCACCGACCCTTTGGTGTTCAGCTTGCTTTTCAGGCTGTCGGGGTTGTCGAGCGCCAGGCCGTCGCGGTTGCCGAGGATGTTGGTGCTGAACCAGCCCTCCACATACAGGCTGCGGCTGCGGAACGCCGGGGCGAGCACGGTCTTGATGAAGGTCTGCCCGGTCTTGCCGTCCTTGCCGGCGACGGGGACGTTGCGGCGCTCGGCCAGGGTGGTGAGCGCCGGGATGTCCGCGGCGAGGCTCGGGGTGAAGTTGCCGTAGGGCACGCCCTCGGTGATGGAGGCGTAGGCGTAGAGCATCGCCGGGCTGATGGCCGGGTCGCTGCTGTCGAGGCCCTTCTCGAAACCCTCCGGCGTGTGCAGCGCGCCGGCCGCCTTGTCGGGCCACCGCTCGACGGACGCCAGGTTCACCACCACCAGGTTCTCGATCCCCGAGGTCTCACGGTAGCGGCGGATGTCGTCGCGGATGCGCTCCACCGCTTCCCGGTGCGACCCGGCGGCGACCTTGTTGGCGCCGTCCACGTTCTTGCAGAAATCGACGCTGCCCACGGCGGGCCAGGGCGTCATGCCGCGCAGCGCCGGCGCCACGATCCCGGCCTGCTCGCCGTCCAGCACCCGGTGCTCCCGCACCGCGTTCTCCAGGTTCTCGCCATGCAGGTCCCAGCCGGCGAAGTGCAGGTTGCGGTAGGCCGCGATCCCAGAAGCGCCCACGCCCGCCAGCGGCAGGCCCGCCATGTCGTTGGAGCCGGCGCGCAGCATCTCGATGCCCGCCGCCGCCGTGGAGGCGACAGCGCCGCCGAGGCCCACGACAAGCACGCCAACACGCCGCCCTGTTGTGGACGCATCTAGCCCGGTATCAGGCATCAGGATTTCTCTTCTTGCTGGGGGCCGCACCTGGATTGGGGGCCTTGTGGTCGAAAGGAGTACATAAGCCGAAGCGGCAGCATGAGAAGGCAGTCATGTTCGCTTTGCCGCAGTAAGCCGCCGGCCTCGACTTTCGCCGGGGCCACGCGCCTTAATGCCGTCGTGAGAAGAAGTCGAGCCGTATGGACCCGTCATATGGCGGAATTCGGGCACGGCTGCCGCCCGTCTAAGGTAACTACGCCCGCATGTCTGGGCCAATCTCGCCGTCCTCTGGGTCTGTGTCGTCAAGCGCCTTACCAGGGAAGCTATGGTCGCCCGCGTGCTCCGCAACCTCACGCTCCAGCCGCCCGACCGTGCGGTCGAGCACGAACACCAGGCCGATCCCCTCGGATTCCGCCACCTTCCGGGCGGCGGACACCGCCTCATCCAGCGGCATCGCCGTGCCGTCCGGATGCACCGGGCGCACGGCTTCGGACTGGCCCGGCCGTCCCGTTAACATGATCTCAGTCACAATTTTGCGAGGATCGTCCTCGTCGAAACGGCGCAGGACGAGCACGCGGCCCGCTCGCCCCTCGGGCAACGGGTCGTGCGGGTCCAGTTTTCGGATTTCAACGGTGTTTGGCATGGGTGCCGCCTCCATGGCCCCTAACGGGCCTCACCCAACCAAGTTCATTTTGTTGTAACGCCAAGCCAGGCGGCGGGGGGATCAAGCGCATCGTCCTTTCGGCCCGGCGGCGTTTTGCCGACGCCGGGGTTTTGTGGTCCAAGGCGCGGCAGAATGGCACTCCTGGACGGCCATGCCAAATGCGGGCGGCGCGCTGCCCGGCGAAAGGGACTTCTCATGAGCGACGACCTCGACCAAACCGACGGCGCCGGCGGCAAGCACGCGGCGGCGCGGCAACTGGCGGAGCAGGCCCTGCGCGCCCAGGCCGCGGGCAACGAGGAGGAGGCCGAGCGGCTGTTCGCCGACGCCGAACGGGCCGACCCGCAGGCGGTGGCCGCCGTGCTGGAGGAACATCGCACCGACCCGATGCCCCCCACCACAGAGGCGCCGCAGGACGACGCCGAGCTGGCCGCGGAGTCCCGTACCATCGAGCCGGGGGCCGACGCGCCGAGCCGCGCCGGCGTGTCCGGCCGGGGCAGCGGGGCGGATACCCAAGGCACCTGATTGCAACGTCAGCGTGTTGAAAAGCCCCGCATCGCGCGGCATATGGCCGCGGCGCAGCAGCACGACAGCTTTGGGGAGATTGCCATGAGCGACATGCAGACCGAGACCCACGAGTTCAGCGCGGAAGTCGGCCGCCTCCTCGACCTCGTGGTCCATGCGCTCTACTCCGACCGCGAGATCTTCCTGCGCGAGCTGGTCGCCAACGCCGCCGACGCCACGGACCGCCGCCGGTTCGAGGCGCTGACCACGCCCGCCCTGGCGCTGCCGCCCGACGCCGGCGTCCGCATCGTGCCGGACAAGGCCGCGCGCACCATCCTGATCGCCGATCAGGGCGTAGGCATGGACAAGGCGGAGCTGACGGCGAACCTCGGCACCATCGCCCGGTCCGGCACCCGCCGCTTCGGCGATGCGGCGGCGGCGGCCAAGCCGGAGGAGAAGGTGAGCCTGATCGGCCAGTTCGGCGTCGGCTTCTACTCGGCCTTCATGGTGGCGGACCGCGTGGAGGTCACGAGCCGCCGCGCCGGGTCGGAGGAGGCGTGGACCTGGGCGTCGGAGGGCGCCGGCGCGTTTACGCTCGCCCCGGCCACGCGCGACGCGCCGGGCACGGACGTGCTGCTGCACATCAAGCCCGATGCGGACGAGTTCCTGGAGCCGGTCCGGCTCGAGACGGTCGTCCGCAAGTGGGCGGACCACATCACGGTGCCGATCACGGTGGCGACGGAGGGCGAGGACAAGCCCGCCAACGCCGGCACCGCGCTGTGGCGCAAGCCGAAGGCCGAGGTGACGCCCGAGCAGTACAAGGAGTTCTACCGGCATCTCGGCCAATACGACGAACCCTGGGCGACGCTGCACTGGCGGGCGGAGGGCGCGCTCGAGTACTCGGCGCTGCTGTTCGTGCCGGGCGCCCGTCCGTTCGAGGCGGTGGAGGGCGTGCGGGAAAGCCGCGTGCGCCTGCATGTCCGCCGCATGTTCATCACCGACGAGGCCGGGCTGCTGCCGCCCTGGCTGCGCTTCGTGCAGGGCGTGGTGGACACCGAGGACCTGCCGCTCAACGTGAGCCGCGAGATGCTGCAGGCAACGCCGGTGCTGGCCCGCATCCGCAAGGCCGTGACCAACCGCGTGCTGGGCGAGTTGAAGACCCGGGCCAAGGACGCGGACGACTTCGCCAAGCTGTGGGAGAACTTCGGCGCGGTGCTGAAGGAGGGCGTCTGGGAGGATGCCGAGCACCGCACGGAGCTGGCCGGGCTGATGCGGTTCCGCTCCTCTGCGGAGGCAGGCTGGACCGGGCTGGACGGCTACGTGGAGCGCATGAAGCCAGAGCAGGATGCGATCTACATCCTGACCGGCGACGACGCCGACGCGCTCGCGCGGTCGCCGCAACTGGAAGGGTTCAAGGCCCGCGGCGCCGAGGTGCTGCTGCTGACCGACCCCGTCGATACCTTCTGGCCGGAGCGGCTGGGCGAGTGGAGCGGCAAACCGCTCCGCAGCGTGACCCAGGGCGGCATCGACCTGTCCAAGCTGCCGGTCACGTCCGAGCCGGAGGGCGAGGCCGCCGACGTGGGCAAGCTGCTGCCGGCGCTGAAGGCGGCGTTGGGCGACGCCGTGGGCGAGGTGCGCGCGACCGACCGGCTGGTGGACAGCGCGGTGGTGCTGGCGGCGGCAGGCTTCGGCCCGGACCTGCAGATGCAGCGGCTGATGCGGCGGCACGGGCAGGCCGGGATGGGCCTGCCGCCGGCGCTGGAGGTGAACCCGCGCCACCCGCTGATCCGCAGCCTGTCGAAGCAGGCCGAGGCCGGCGCGGACCTGACCGACACGGCGCACACCTTGCTCGACCTCGCACGGGTGCAGGACGGGGAGATGCCGTCCGACCCGGCCGCCTTCGCCCGGCGCATCACCGCGGCCCTGGCCGCCTGACCTTCCCTCCGAAGGGCGGGCGCAGCCAGGTTGTAGGGCGTATAAGCGAAGCGCCATACGTCGAGCCGCGGCTTGCAGGGTGGCGGAAGGCGCTAACGCTTTTCCGCCCTACACGACTATAAAAAGGCCGGCGCGGTCAGTGCACCGGCAACAGGGCCTGCACGTTCGACGTGGTGCCGCCTGTGAGCGCAGTGGCGGGAATGGAGAAGCTTTGCACCCCGTTGGTGTAGAGCGCCGCGTGCAGGACGACGTGCTGCGCGCCGATGTCCATTGAATCGACATACAGGTTGCGGTCCGTCGCGGCGGTGCCGCCCCAGGCATCGTTCACGAACGCCACCGACGCGCTGTGCGGCCCGGCGGAGAGCGGCACCAGGAAGGCGACCCTCTGCTCCTGGCCCAATGCGTGCGACGCCGTGACCGTCTGCACCCCGCCGACCTGCTTTCCGTCGATGCTGACGACCGCCTGCGCGTCGCCATGCCAGGCGTCCTCCGACAGGTTGATCCCGATGTCGAACACGCTGCTGCCGACCGGCGAGGCCAGGCTCAGCGCCGGACGGGCGGCGAGCGCCGTCGTGTTCGTCTGCGCGACCGTGCCGAGCGTATTCGCCATGCCGCCCAGGCCATAGGCACGGTTGCCGTCCATCGCCGCCGGGGCGCTGGTTGCGTTCCACACGGCGACCCCGCCCGCCTTGTCGTTGACGACCGTGTTGCCGCGTACGGCCAGGGCGGAACCGGGGTTGAGGCTGCCCTCCTCCCCGAACGCGATCATCACGGGGTTGGAGGTGTTCGCCCCCTGCTGGATCACGTTGCCCTGTATCAGCGCGTTGCCGCCCTGCGGCAGGTCGATCTCGTAGCTCGCCGTGCCGGCGTTGTTCTGGATGCGCGACCCGGTGATGGCCGTGCTCAGCGCCCGGCTCTTGACCTCATGGCCGACCACGGCGTCGTGGATGTAGCTGTCCTGGATCGTGAGCTGCTTGATGGCGCCGACGTAGATGTTGTGGGTGAGGCCGTTCCCGTTGCCGTTATGGCCGAACTCCGAGTTGCGGATGGTGATCGTGCCCTGGGCGTCGGCGACGGCCAGCAGCCCGTTCTCGTTGTCATGGAAGTAGGAGTTGGCGACCGTGAGGTTCCCCGCCTCGTAGCGGATGCCCGCGCCGTTCTGGTCGGCCACCTTGGCGCCGGAGAACTCGAAATGGTCCACCGTCACGTCGCTGGCCGTGGTCAGGATGGCCTTGCCGTTCGTCGGCGCCGCCGTGGCGACCATCGTCACCATCCCGCCCACGCCTTGCAGCGTGATCTTGTGGGTAACGGTCGTGAAATCGTTCACGTAGGTCCCGGCCTGGACGATCACCACGTCGCCGTCCCGCGCCGCCGCGACCGCATCCGCGATGCGCTGGAACTGCTGGTTCACGCCGACCGTCAAGGTTGCCAATCCGCCTCTCCCCACTGTCTCGGACCCTCGTTATCACTTTTGCGTGATAACAAATTCGTGATAGCGGAGTTCGGTCCGGCCGTCAACGGTTACGCAACGAGCGGCGGCGGTCAGCGGGCGGTTCGGAACCGCTCCACGGCGGACACCAAGGCCCGGCGCACGCCCGGCTCCAGCGCCGAGTGCCCGGCGTCCGGGATGACGGTCAACCGGGCGGAGGGCCAGGACGCCGCAAGCTCGAAGGCGGTGCGCGCCGGGCAGATCATGTCGTAGCGGCCCTGGACGATCTCGGCCGGCAGGTGGCCGATCCGGCCCATGCCGCCGAGCAGCCCGCCGTCGGGCAGGAACAGGTTATGGGCGAAGTAGTGCGCCTCGATCCGCGCGAGGCCCAGCGCCGTGCGGTCCTGCGCGAAGGAGGCCACCGTGTCCGGGCTGGGCAGCAAGGTGCTGCAGGACCCCTCGTACACCGACCAGGCGCGGGCGGCGGCGATGTGCACGGCCGGGTCCGGGTGGACCAGGCGGCGCAGGTAGGCGCCGAGCACGTCATGCCGTTCCGCGGGCGTCAGGTGGCCCACGAAGGCCGCATGGGCGTCCGGGAACACCGCGCCCAGGCCGTGCAGGAACCACTCGACCTCGGCCCGCCGCCCCAGGAACACGCCGCGCAAGACCAGGCCGCGCACCCGGTCCGGGTGGGCCTGCGCGTAGGCGAGCGCCAGGGTGGACCCCCAGGAGCCGCCGAACAGCAGCCAGCGCTCGATGCCGAGATGGCGGCGCAGCGTCTCGATGTCGGCCACGAGGTCCGGCGTGGTGTTGTGCGCGAGGCTGCCCAGGGGCCGGGAGCGCCCGGCGCCGCGCTGGTCGAAGATCACCACGCGCCAGAAGTGCGGGTCGAAGAACCGGCGGTGCACCGCGCCCGCCCCGGCGCCGGGTCCGCCGTGCAGGAACAGCACCGGCTGGCCGTGCGCCGCGCCCACCTGCTCCCAATACATCACGTGCCCGCCGGACAGCGGCATGTAGCCGGTCTCATAGGGTCCGATTTCGGGAAACAGGTCTCCGCGGGGCATGGCCGGCAAGCTACACTGGACCGCGGCATGGCGGAACTGGCCCGCTGCGGGTAAACCGCACCCATGAGCACGGGCATGTATCGCGGCTGGGTGGCGTTGGGCGGGGTGGCCGGGTTGCTGGCGGTGGCCGCCGCCGCCGCCGCGGCGCACCTGCCGGTGGAGGCCGGGGAGGCCCGCGCCGTCGGCAGCGCCGTGCAGATGCAGGGCTGGCACGCGCTGGCGGTGCTGGGATGCGGCCTGTGGGGCG
>CAXTTB010000090.1:0-8142 GCA_964246905.1 uncultured Acetobacteraceae bacterium
CGCGGCCCCTCCCCCCTCGGCCACCGCCACCCGCCCCCCCGCGGCCGGCCGGCCCGCCCTCCGCGCGCCCTGGCTCGCCAAGCGCGGCTTCGCGCCCGCCGCCGCCCGCGCGGTCAAGCCCGAGGACAACGGCTTCGTCCCCGTGGACCGCCTGGTGCCCGCTTGCCCGGCGCCGCAGACCCTGCTGGAAGGCCGTGACGGCCAGCCCGTCACCCAGTACGAGTTCGCCCGGGCCGGCATCATCACCGAGGAGATGATCTACGTCGCCCACCGCGAGAACCTGGGCCGCGCCGCGGCGCACGCGGAGGCCGAGGCCCGCGTCGCCGACGGCGAGAGCTTCGGCGCGGAGATCCCGGCCTTCGTGACGCCCGAGTTCGTCCGCAGCGAGATCGCCCGCGGCCGGGCCATCATCCCCGCCAACATCAACCACCCGGAGCTGGAGCCGGTCGTCATCGGCCGCAACTTCCTGGTCAAGATCAACGCCAACATCGGCAACTCCGCCGTGACCTCCGGCGCGGCCGAGGAAGTCGAGAAGCTGGTCTGGGCCATCCGCTGGGGCGGCGACACGGTGATGGACCTGTCCACCGGGCGCAACATCCACAACATCCGCGGCTGGATTCTCCGCAACTCGCCGGTGCCCATCGGCACGGTGCCGATCTACCAGGCGCTGGAGAAGGTGGGCGGCGACGCCGACAAGCTGGATTGGGAAGTGTTCCGCGACACGCTGATCGAGCAGGCGGAGCAGGGCGTGGACTACTTCACCATCCACGCCGGCGTCCGGCTGGCGCACGTGCCGCTCACTGCCCGCCGCACCACGGGCATCGTCTCCCGCGGCGGCAGCATCATGGCCCGCTGGTGCCTGGCGCACCACAAGGAGAGCTTCCTCTACGAGCGGTTCGACGAGATCTGCGACATCATGCGGAAGTACGACGTGAGCTTCTCGCTCGGCGACGGCCTGCGCCCCGGCTCCAACGCCGATGCCAACGACGCGGCGCAGTTCGCCGAGCTGGAAACGCTGGGCGAGCTGACGCAGGTGGCCTGGGCCAAGGGCTGCCAGGTGATGATCGAAGGCCCCGGCCACGTGCCGATGCACAAGATCAAGGTCAACATGGAGAAGCAGCTCCGCGAGTGCGGGGAGGCGCCGTTCTACACGCTGGGGCCGCTCACCACGGACATCGCGCCGGGCTACGACCACATCACCTCGGCCATCGGCGCGGCCATGATCGGCTGGTTCGGCACGGCGATGCTGTGTTACGTCACGCCCAAGGAGCATCTCGGCCTGCCCAACCGGGACGACGTGAAGACCGGCGTGATCACCTACCGCATCGCCGCACACGCGGCGGACCTCGCCAAGGGCCACCCCGCGGCCAAGCTGCGCGACGACGCGATCAGCCGCGCCCGCTTCGACTTCCGTTGGGAGGACCAGTTCAACCTCGGCCTCGACCCCGACACTGCGCGGGCCTTCCACGACGAGACCCTGCCGAAGGACGCGCACAAGGTCGCGCATTTCTGCTCGATGTGCGGCCCGAAGTTCTGCTCCATGAAGATCAGCCAGGACATCCGGGCGGATGCCGAGCGGTTGGCCGGCATGGAGGCCAAGAGCGCCGAGTTCATGGAGGGCGGTGCCGCGATCTACGTGCCGGCGGCGGAGTAGCCGAGTCCTTATTGGTTGCAGCGGGCCGGGTCCGATCCCACTTTCGAAAGCTTGTTGGGATGGGACCCGAGCATGATTGACCCGCGGGACGCGCTGGATGCGGTCGGACAGTTGCCGGACGTGGAGATCGACCTTGGCGGCGCCGCGATCCAACTGGCCCGGATCGACGCGCCGGGTTTGGACTGGCAGGCCGCCGCGGAGCGTCTCAGCGAACTCGCGCGGGACGTGGTCAAGCTGGCCCGTGACCTGCCCAGCACCGACTTGGCGGCCCGCGCCGGGGTCTTGGCCCAGGTGATCACGGGCCGCCACGGCTTTGCCGGCGACACTGAGAATTACGACGCCGCCGCCAACGCGAACCTCATCCAGGTCATCGAGCGCCGGCGCGGCCTGCCGGTGGCGTTGGGCATCCTGTGGCTGCATTGCGCCCGTGCCGCCGGCTGGGGCGCACATGGCGTGGACTTTCCCGGGCACTTCCTGCTGGCGCTGGAAGGCCAGAACCCGACCAAGCGGGGCCGCACGGCTGAACACCGGCAGATGATCGTGGACGTTTTCGCCGGCGGCGTGCCGTTGGCGGCATCGGACATGCGCGGGCTGTTGAAGCGGGTGGAGGGCCCGGGCGCCGAACTGCGGCCCGGCGTGCTGCAACCGATGTCCAGCCGCAGCGTGCTCCTGCGTTTGCAGAACAACATCAAGGGCCGGCGTCTGGCGAACGGAGACTTGTCGGGTGGGCTGACAGCCATCCAGGACATGCTGCGTATCGCCCCGGACCGATCCCTACTCTGGCGGGAAGCCGCCTTGATCAACCAGCAGTTGGAACACGTGGGCGCGGCGGTGCGCTGCTATGAGCGGTTCCTCGACCTCGTGCCGCAGGGGGACGCAGCCCTGCGCACCCGTGCGGCCATCGAAGAGCTGCGTTCCCGGCTGAACTAATCCTTTTTCACCGGCTTGTTCTCCTCGACGTACTCGGCGGGAGCGCCCGGCTCGTGGCTGGCGTCCTTGCTGTGGCCGCCCAGCCCGCGCGCCGCGTCGCTGCTGCCGGTCTTGGGATTGGGAGCGCCGCCGGCCGTGCCGGTCACTTTGGGGTCGGTCGCTTTGGGGTCTTGTGGTCCGCTCATGATGTCACCTCGGGTTGCAGGGCTGAGAACGCGGCGGCGCGCGGGCGGTTCGCCTCCCTCTGTCCCTCTCGTGGCGGCATGGCCCCTACCCTTCCATCCGCCTGACGCAAGCGCCACATCCCGCTCATGAACCGCCGTACCTTGCTGCTGGCCCCGTTCCTGGCACCGCTCCTTGCGCCACCCGCCCGGGCACAGGCGCCCGTGGCCTTGACGCCACAGGACCGCGCCGACATCGCCCGGGTCGAGACCTACCTGAACGGCGTCCGCACGCTCCACGCCCGCTTCCGCCAGACCGCGCCGAACGGCGGCACGAGCGGCGGGCAGGTCTGGCTGGAGCGTCCGGGCCGGATGCGGTTCGAGTATGATCCGCCCAGCCCGTTCCTGCTGGTCGGCGGGCACGGCCTGCTGGTGTTCCATGACAGCCGGCTGCAGCAGACCAGCAACATCCCGTTGGGATCGACGCCGTTGGGCCTCCTGCTGCAGGACAACCTGCGGCTGTCCGGCGATATCACGGTAGTCGGGCTGGCCCGGGCGCCGGGTCAACTGCAGCTCCGGCTGCTGCGCACCAAGTCCCCGGCGGACGGCACCCTGACCCTGGTGTTCGCCGACGCGCCGCTCGCCCTCCGGCAATGGTCCGTGGTGGACGCGCAGCGGCAGGAAACCCAGGTGACGCTCTACAACATCGAGCTGGGCGGGACGTTCAAGCAGAGCCTGTTCGAGTTCATCGATCCCCGGTTCTTCCAGAACAACGGCGGGGGCGACGGTGGCCATTAGATTGGCCTTCATTTGCCCGGGCCGACGCGGCATGATCGCGCGATGAAACCGCTGATCGGGATTTCCTGCTGCACCAAGGCGTTCGGCGTGTATGGCGCGCCGAACCATGCGGCGTCCGACACCTATGTCCGTGCAGTCGATCAGGTCATGGACGCCGTTCCGGTACTGGTGCCGGCGAACGGCGATGCCGCCGACATCGACACGCTGCTCGCCCGGCTCGACGGCATCATCCTGACCGGCAGCCGCTCCAACGTGCACCCGGCGCTGTATGGCGGCCCGCCCCATGCGGAGGGCACGCCGGAGGACGCCAGGCGGGATGCCGTCACCATGCGCCTGATCCGCGCCGCCGTCACGTCCGGCGTGCCGGTGCTGGCGATCTGCCGCGGCCTGCAGGAGCTGAACGTCGCCCTGGGCGGCAGCCTGCACCAACGCTTGCAGGACCTGCCGGGCCGCCTCGACCATTCCACCCCGCTGCACCCGGACCCACGCATACGCATTGCCAAGGCGCACAGCCTTGCAGTCGCATCCGGCAGTTGGCTGCACCGGGTGGCGCAGGCCGAGCAGATCGCCGTGAACTCCCTGCACAACCAGGGCATCGACCGGCTGGCTCCTGGCCTCCTGGTCGAGGCGACGGCGCCGGACGGCACGATCGAGGCAGTCCGCTTGCCGAACGCCAGGGCGCTGACGGTTGGCGTGCAGTGGCATCCGGAGTACGACTTCGCCAGCGACGCCGTATCCCGCGACATCTTCGCTGCGTTCGGCGCCGCGGTGCGCGGCCGTCTGGGCAACGCGCTGCTGGCGGCCGACTAGAGCGTGTCCGGTGCAGGTAGAAGCACCGGACACGCTTTAGCCTTTGTTTTTGCAAGCATTTGTTCGGATCAAGTGAAGCCACTTGATCCGAACATGCTCTAAGCGGCAAGCTCGACAATACGCCGCAGGTCGGCGACGAAAGCCGCATACTCCCGCGCCTTCGCCTCCTCGTCCGGCACGCGCAGCAGGTAGGACGGGTGCACCGTGATGAAGCCCGTCGTGTTGCCGCCCTTGCCGTCCGGCAGCGGCATCGGCTGACCGCGCTCCCGCGTGATGGCGACGGCCCGGCCCAGCACCGCCCGCGCCGCCGTCGCCCCCATCATCACCGTCAGCGCCGGCCGGATCGTCTGCCGCTCCAGGTCGAGCCAGAAGCGGCAGGCGTTGATCTCGCTGATCCCGGGCTTCTCGTGGATGCGCCGCTTGCCGCGCGGCACG
Organism: uncultured Acetobacteraceae bacterium; assembly: GCA_964246905.1. Lineage (GTDB taxonomy): Bacteria > Pseudomonadota > Alphaproteobacteria > Acetobacterales > Acetobacteraceae > CAHJXG01. The sequence continues at coordinate 4,789 of CAXTTB010000090.1, forward strand.
AACTTGAAGTGCTTGACCGAGTTGGTGACATAGACCGTCTGCCGGTCCAGCCCGGCCTCCTGCATCGCGCGGTCCAGCAACTGCCCAGCCGGGCCGACGAACGGACGCCCGGCCAGGTCCTCTTGGTCGCCCGGCTGCTCGCCGATCATCATGACGCGGGCGTTGGGCGAGCCTTCGCCGAACACCACCTGCGTCGCCGGCTCCCACAGCGGGCAGCGCCGGCAATCCGCCGCCTCCCGCGCGGCCTCGTGCAGCGGGCTGCCGTGCCCGGCCGCGGGGGGCGGGACAATGCTGGGACGAGGCGGACGCGGACGAGAAGAACTGGGATCTGACAACGCGGGCTGCTCCACCATGGCATCCACGCGGCCAGACGCCGTGCGGATCAGTTCAGGGATCGCGGCGGCCTCCGGGAGGTTGCGCCAGTATTTCTGCGGCATCTCCGCCCGCATCGCGCCGACCTTGAGCCGGGCGGGGTTGAATATGCTGCTGTAGTACGCACGCCAATACGCTTCCAGCCGGTCGTCGTCCGGCACGTCGGAGGGCTGCGCGCCCACCTCGAAACGCAGCGCCTCCCCGTCCCAGTGCGCGCTGCGGTAGGGCGTCAGGATGGACCAGGTCATAGTGGCGAAGCGCCGGGCGAAGAACGGGGCGTTGGCCTCGACGATGAAGTGCTCCGGCTCGAACCAGCTCACGTAGCGGGTGCCCTCGGGTTCCGCGACCTCGCGGAACCGCACGAAGGCGCGCATCTTGTGGGTGTCCCGGCGCACGGCCTGGGCCAGGCGCTGCGCCCGCTGCACCTCGGGGTCGGTGGTCATCTCCAGGATGTGCTTCTCGCCGCGATGGGCACGCCAGATCAGGCGGTAGAGCAGGGCGAACCGCTCGGGGTCGCGCGCCTGGATCACCGTTTCCGCCAGCGTCACCAGGGCGCGCGGCACGGTGAAGCTGCCGCCCGGCGTGGGCAGCACCGCCTCCTCGGGTTCGGCGAACAGGTCGGTGGCGTCGCGCACGGACCAGACGACGTCCTCCGGCGCCACGTCCGCCAGCGCCAGCGCCCGCGCCGCCGCGCGCCAGGCGCCCCAATCGACCTCGTGCGCCAGGACGACCGACCTCATGCGAACATGTCCAACTGCGCCGCCTTGGGCGTCAGGCGCTGCGCCAGCCGCGCGCTGTCCAGCAGGCCGCCGGGCTGGTAGTCGAGGGCGACGACGAACGGCGCGACCTTCTCCATCGGCATCCGCAGCCGGGCCAGGTCGTCCATGCGCAGCCGCCGATGCCGCCGCGCCTGCAGCAGCTTGTCCACCGACTTCACCCCCATGCCCGGCACCCGCAGCAACTGCTCCCGCGTCGCCGTGTTCACGTCCACGGGGAACTGCTCCCGGTGCTGCAGCGCCCAGGCGAGCTTCGGGTCCATCGACAGGTCCATGTTCCCGGCGGCGTCCAGCGCCAGCTCGTCCGCCTTGAATTCGTAGAACCGCATCAGCCAGTCGGCCTGGTACAGCCGGTGCTCCCGCAGCAGCGGCGCGCGCTTGGGCGGCAGGATGGAACTCGCGTCGGGAATGGGGCTGAACGCCGAGAAGTACACCCGGCGCAGCCCGTAGTTGCTGTACAGGTTGGTGCTGAGCGCCAGGATCTTGCGGTCCGGGCTGTCGTCGGCGCCGACGATCATCTGCGTGCTCTGCCCGGCGGGGGCGAACCGGGCCGACTTCTTCTCGGCCTTCGCCTCGTCGATGCGGAGCCTCATGCGGCCCATGCTGCGGCGGATGCTCGGCATGTCCTTCTCCGGCGCCAGCCGCGCCAGCCCGTCCTCCGTCGGCATCTCCACGTTGATGCTGAGCCGGTCGGCATACCGCCCGGCCTCCAGCAGCAGTTCCGGGGAGGCGTCGGGGATGGTCTTCAGATGGATGTAGCCGCGGAAGCCGTGCTCCTCCCGCAGCGCCTTCGCCACCCGCACCACCTGCTCCATCGTATAGTCCGGGCTGCGGATGATGCCGGAGCTGAGGAACAGGCCCTCGATGCAGTTGCGGCGGTAGAAGCCGAGCGTCAGGGTCACGACCTCCTCGACGGTGAAGCGCGCCCGCTGCACGTTGGAGGACCGCCGGTTGATGCAGTACAGGCAGTCATAGACGCAACTGTTGGTCAGCAGGATCTTCAGCAGCGAGATGCAGCGCCCGTCCGGCGCGTAGGCGTGGCAGATGCCCATGCCCTCGGTCGAGCCGATGCCCGACTTCTCGCCCAGGGAGCTGCGGGTCACGGTGCCGCTGGAGGCGCAGGACGCATCGTACTTCGCCGCGTCCGCCAGGATCTTGAGCTTCGCCAGCAGGTCCATAGAACGTTTGTTCTCCATCAACCGAAATTAAGCAACCCTGCCGATTGTTCAACCGTTTCGGGCCGGCCTATGCTGCCGCATGACTGCTGACATCCCCGCCTCCATGCCAGACGATTACACGGCCATCGGCGCCGCAAGTTCCCCGGCCTTCTCCTGCGACGGGCGCACCCTGTTCCATCTGCGCGGCGCCGGGCTGGCGCAGGCGTGGGCGATGCGGATCGCGGACGGCCGGTCCTGGCCGCTCACCGCCCATGACGAGAAAGTGGCCCTGCTGCGCCGCGCGCCCGGCGACGACCGGCTGATCTACGGCATCGACGCCGGCGGCGACGAGCGCCAGCAGCTTTGGCTGCATGAGGACGGGCAGTCACGCCCGCTGACCGATGCGCCCGGGGTGATCCACGGGTTCGGCGCATGGTCCCCGGACGGCGGCCGCATCAGCCTGACCGCCAACGACCGGGACGAGGCGCATTTCGACGTGCTCGTGCTGGACCCGGCCACGGGCGAGCGCATGCGGCTGTTCCAGGGCACGCATGAGGCGGCCGCCGCGGCCTGGCACCCGGACGGCGACCGGCTGATCGTGGTCCTGGACAGGAACAGCGGCGACCAGCGGCCCATGGTGCTGCATCTGGACGGCACCGCGCAGCCCGTGCCGCGCACGGCGCCCGCGCGCTACGCCAGCCTGCGCTGGACGGCGGACGGCGCGGCGATCATGGGCCTGACCGACGCCGGGCGCGACCACATGGCGCTGTGCCGCATCGACCCGGCCACGGGCGAAGCCACCCCGGTCTTCGCCCCGCCCGGACGCGACGTGGAGGCCTGGGCGCTCTCGCCCGGCGGCGCCCGGCTCGCCACCATCGAGAACGACCGCGGCTATGCTTTGCTGCGCGTGGGACCGCCGGACGGCGAGCGGCCCGTGGCGACCGGCCTGCCGCGCGGCGTGGTGTCCGACCCCGCCTGGTCGCCGGACGGCGCCATGCTCGCCGTCGCCGCGGGGTCGCCCGCCCCGCCGCCGGGGCGGGGGCGCGGGG
>CAXTTB010000090.1:8152-10164 GCA_964246905.1 uncultured Acetobacteraceae bacterium
GCCTGTGGCTCTGGCAGGATGGCATCGTGCGCCCGCTGTGGCGCCCGGACTGCGCCCTGCCCGTGCAGGATTTCGGGCTGGTGGAGTGGCAGAGCGTCGATGGCCGGGCGGTTCCCGGCTGGCTCGCCATGCCGCCCGGCCCGGTGCCGCCCGGCGGGCACCCCGCGGTGGTCTGGGTGCATGGCGGTCCGGCCTCGCAAGCGCGCGCCACGTTCCGCCCCGACATGCAGGCCCTGCTGGCCCAGGGCTACGCCGTGCTGATGCCCAACGTGCGCGGCAGCACCGGCTACGGCCGGGCCGCGATGGAGAGCGACGACCGGGAGCACCGCCTGCTGTCCGTGCACGACCTCGCCGCCGCCGCCCGCTGGCTCGCCGCCCGTCCCGACATCGACCCGGCGCGCATCGCCGTCATGGGCCAGTCCTACGGCGGCTACATGGTGCTCGCCGCCATCACCGAGCACCCGGAGCTTTGGCGCACCGCCATCGACTTCTACGGCATCGCCGACTTCGGCACGCTGCTGGCCAGCACGGGGCCTTGGCGCCGGGCGCACCGGGCGGACGAGTAAGGGGACCCACTGCGCCACCGCGCCCTGTTCGACCGCATCTCGCCGATCCGCCACGCGGACCGCATCGAGGCGCCGCTGCTGGTGCTGCATGGGACGCGCGACCCGCGGGTGGCGTTCTCTGAAAGCGAGCAGATCGTGGCAGTGCTGCGGTCCCGCGGCAAGCCCGTGCGGTTCGAGGCGTTCGACTACGCCGGGCACGGCTTCGTGCGCCCGGATGACCGCCGCCGGGTCTATGCGGCCGTCGCGGCGCACCTCGCCCGCACCATGCCGGTCAGCCTCCCATCGCCTGGCGCATGAACATCCGCTTGAGCCGCGGCATCCGGTGCACCCCGGCGATGCCCAGGTCGCGGGCGGCGCGCAGCAGCGGGTTGTCGGTGCTGAACAGCCGGTCCAGCACGTCGGTCGCGGCCAGCATCAGCAGGTTGTCCGGACGCCGCCGCCGCTGATACTGCGCGAGCAGCGCCACGGCGCCCGGGTCCGCGCCCCCCTGCACGGCCGCGACCACCAGGTCCGACAGCGCGATCACGTCGCGGAAGCCGAGGTTCAGCCCCTGCCCGGCAATCGGGTGGATGCCGTGCGCCGCGTCCCCCACCAGCGCCAGCCGCGTGTCCACGTACCGCTGCGCGTGCATGGCGGAGAGCGGGTAGATCCACCGCCGCCCGATGGGCCGGACGGCCCCTAGATGATCCCCCAGCCGCCGCGCCACCTCGCGCCCGAAGGCGGCGTCGTCCAGCGCGATCACCCGGTCCGCCGCCGCCGTCCGCTCGGTCCACACCACGGCGGACACGTGCGGCGCGCCTTCGGTCGGCCCCATCGGCAGTTGCGCGAAGGGTCCGCCGGGCAGGAAGTGCTCCAGCGCCGTGTGGTGGTGCGGACGCTCATGCGCCACGGCGGAGACGATGCCGCGCTGCGTGTAGGGCACCCGCGTCACCGGGATGCCCGCCTGCTCGCGCAAGGGCGAGCCACGGCCCTCGGCGGCGACGACCAGGCGGCACGCGATGGCGGGACCGCCGGCCACCCGCACCACGGCGCCATCGGCGCGACGCTCCGCCACCGCCTCCGCCGGGGCGTGCACGACGAGGCCCGGCGCCCGGTGCATGTGGGCGTTCAGCGCGACGCGCAGGGCACGCGCCTCCACCATCCAGCCGAACGGCTCGTCGCCGACGTCCTGATGGTCGAAGTGCAGGAACAGGCTCGACGCCCGCTGCCCGACCCGGCCATCCGACACCCGGATGTCGAGGATCGGCGAGGGCGTCTGCGGCAGCGCGTCCCAGATGCCCGCCGCCTCGAGCAGGCGCCGCGACCCGGCCGCGACGGCATAGGCGCGCCCGTCGAAGTCCGGGTGCTCCATCGGCGGCAGCGCCGCACGGTCGACGACCGCGACGCGCGCGCGGCCCGCGTGCAACCGGCTGGCCAACGTCGCGCCGACCGGACCCGCCCCTACTA
>CAXTTB010000091.1:0-6771 GCA_964246905.1 uncultured Acetobacteraceae bacterium
CGCCCGCATCGCCTGGCGTGCCGGCGCCAGCACCGTCAACGATCCCGCGGGCCGCAGGGCCGCACCCAGCGCCGCGATCCAGCCTTCCAGCGGCACCGCGCCCTCATGCGTGGCAAGGCGGCGTCGGGCGCCCGGCGGCAGCGTGTCCGCCGGGTCGTGCCAGGGCGGGTTGCTGAAAGCGTGGTCGAAGCCTTCGCCGCGCCACGCGCCGATGTCGGCGGCGGCAATCGAAAGGCCGTCCATGCCGTTCGCCGCGACGTTCCGCCGGGCCAGTTCCGCCATCGCCGGGTCAAGCTCGACGCCGAGGCCCAGGACGCCCGGCACCCGGGCCGCGAGGCACAGCAGGCCGGCCCCGGCGCCGGTCCCGGCCTCCAGCACCCGCTCCCCCGCGCGGGCCGGGACGCTCGCCGCCAGCAGCACGGGTTCGATCCCCGTCCGGTAGCCTTCGAGCGGCTGCGCGTAGCGGATGCGCCTGTTGAGCAGATGGCCTTCGGTGGTCAGCACCAGGTTTCGCCGGCCTCGCTCAGCACGCGCCGGGCCTGGCGCTCGTCCTCCGGCAGCACGGCGAGGCGGCGGGGGATGGCGCCGATGCTGCCCTCGATGGCGCTCACATGGTGGTCGAGCAGCACGCTCTCGATGCCGGCGTCGCGCAGCAGTGCTGCAGAGAAGCTGAGCCGGACCAGGTCGTTGGAGATCAGGACGGTTCGCATGGATGCCTTTGGCTGGGTTCGGCGATGATGCGTGGCCGGCGCATCGGCCCGCGCCGGCCGCCCTGGACGGATGCGCCGGGATGCTGGACAACAACGCCCGGCGCGGCAAGGGACCGAATTGCTCGCCTTGATCCATTTTCCAAGCCGCCGATATGCTGGACATGGAGCCTGCGTGGTGAATCAGGAGTTCAGCTTGGGCGTTGTCGCGAACCGAATCCCGGCGCCTCCGATCAGCGGTGCCGCCGCGCCAGCGGGGTCTGATGCGCTATCGGCCCTGGTGACGCTGGTCGGGCCTGACCTGGCCGCCTGCAACCGCACCATCGTGGCGCGGATGGACAGCCCGGTGGTGCTGATCCCGCAGCTCGCCGCACACATCGTCGCCGCGGGCGGCAAGCGGCTGCGGCCCTTGCTGACGCTGGCCGCGGCGCGGATGTGCGGCTACGCCGGGCCGCGCCATGTCCACCTGGCCGCCTGCGTCGAGTTCATCCACACGGCGACCCTGCTGCATGACGACGTGGTGGACGAGAGCCTGCTGCGCCGCGGCCTGTCCAGCGCCAACGCCGTGTTCGGCAACAAGGCGTCCGTGCTGGTCGGCGACTTCCTGTTCGCCCGGGCCTTCCAACTGATGGTCGAGGACGGGTCGCTCAAGGTCCTCGGCATCCTGTCGCACGCCGCCGCCACCATCGCGGAAGGGGAGGTGTTGCAGCTCGCGACGCAGAACGACCTGTCCACGTCGGAGGAGCGTTACCTCGACGTGGTGCGCGGCAAGACCGCTGCCCTGTTCGCCGCCGCCTGCCAGGTCGGCGCCGTCGTGGCCGACCGGCCCGCGCCGGAGGAGACGGCGCTGGCCGACTACGGCATGAGCCTCGGCATGGCGTTCCAGTTGGTCGATGACGCCCTGGACTACGCGGCCGACCAGGTGACGCTGGGCAAGACGGTCGGCGACGACTTCCGGGAGGGCAAGATCACCCTGCCAGTGCTCGCCGCCTACCAGGCCGGCGACGCCGAGGCGCGCGAGTTCTGGGTCCGCACCATCGAGGCCAGCAGCCAGACGGACGCCGACCTCGACCGCGCCATGCTGCTGGTGCAGCGGACCGGCGCGATCCGCACGACGCTGGCTCACGCCGCCCGCTTCGCCGTGACGGCGAAGGACGCCCTGGCGGTGTTCCCCGAAAGCCCGATGCGCCGCGCGCTGGCGGACGTCGCGGACTACACCGTGAGCCGGGTGAGCTGACAGCCTAAACGACGGTCAGCCGCTCCCGCCGCACCTGCACCGTCAACTCGTCGAGCGCCGGCTCGATCCGGTCCAGCATCTCGTCGATCTCGGCCACGGTCATGATCAGCGGCGGGCTGAACGCCAGGCTGTCGCCGGGCAGGCCGCGGGCGATCACGCCATGCTGCTCGCACAGCTTGGCCAGACGGGCGACGACCTTCTGCTTCGGATCGAAGCTGCGGCGCGTGTCGCGGTCCGCCACCAGCTCCATGGCGGCGATCATGCCGACGCCGCGGACCTCGCCCACCAGCTCGTGCCCGGCGAAGCGGCGGCGCAGCTCGCCTTGCAGGTGCGCGCCCACGGTGCGGACGTGATCGACGATGTTGATCTCGTCGTAGATCTTCAACGCCTCCACCGCGACGGCGGCCGGCACCGGGTGGCCCGAGTAGGTGTAGCCGTGGCCGAAGGTGCCGATCTCGTGGCTCTCGGCTGCCAATCCCTGGAACACCCGCTCGTTCACCATCACGGCGGAGATCGGCAGGAAGGCGGCCGACAGCGCCTTGGCGCAGGTGATGATGTCCGGCTCAAGCCCGAAGGTCTGGGTGCCCCAGTAGTTGCCGGTGCGTCCGAAGCCGCAGATCACCTCGTCCGCCACCAGCAGCACGTCATGGCGGTGCAGCACGGCCTGGATCTTCTCGAAGTAGGTGCGCGGCGGCACGATCACCCCGCCGGCGCCCATGAGCGGCTCGGCGAACATCGCGGCCACGGTGTCCGGCCCTTCGGCGATGATGAGCTGGTCCAGCGCCTCGGCGCAGCGGGTGGCGAAGGCCTCCTCGCTCTCGCCGGGTTCGGCGCCGCGGTAGTGGTGCGGCGTCATCGTGTGCAGGAAGCCCGGCAGCGGCAGGTCGAAGCTGCGGTGGTTGTTCGGCAGGCCCGTGAGCGAGGACGCGGCGACGGTCACGCCGTGGTAGCCCTTGATCCGCCCGATCAGCTTCTTCTTCCGGGGCCGGCCCATGGCGTTGTTGTAGTACCAGGCCATCTTGACCGCGCTGTCGTTCGCCTCCGACCCGGAGTTGGCGAAGAACACCTTGCTCATCGGCACCGGCGCGCGCTCGATCAGCATCTCGCTGAGGTCGATCAGCGGCTCGTGCGACTTCGCGGTGAAGGCGTGGTAGAACGGCAGCTTCCGCATCTGGTCGTAGGCAGCGCGCGCCAGCCGCTCGTTGCTGAACCCGAGGCTCGCGCACCACAGCCCGGCGACGCTCTCGATGTAGTCGCGCCCGGCCTCGTCCCAGACCCGCACGCCCTCTCCGCGGCTGATGATCATCGGCCCCGCTTCCTGGTGGGCGACGAGGTCCGTGTAGGGATGCAGCGCATGGGCGACATCCCGCGCGGCGGCGGAGTTGGCGCGGACGGCGGAGGGGGGAGGGGTCATGACGGAAACCTGCTGTGAACGGGTTGCCTGCCTATCCTACTCCGCAATCAACCGGGTTTGGAACATCAATCGTTTCAACCGGCTGCCGCCTTGCGCTCCGCCGCCTCCTCGGCCGAGGCCACGCCGCCGTGGGCGGCGGACCACGCCACAGGGTTCTCCAGGAAGCGCCGCACCTCGGCCAAGGCCGGCTCCGCGAAGTAAGGCCGGTCGCGGCAGGCTTCCAGCACGTCCCACCAGTTGCACAGGTGGTGCAGCGTGATGTCCATGGCGGCGAGCTTCTCGAAGCTGCCGGGGAACACGCCGTAGAAGAACACGACGAAGGCATGGTTCACCAGCGCCCCGGCGTCGCGCAGCGCCTGGGCGAACTGGATCTTGGACGCGCCGTCCGTGGTGAGGTCCTCGACCAGCAAGGTATGCAGCCCCTCCGGCACGTCGCCCTCGATCAGCGCGTTGCGGCCGAAGCCCTTGGGCTTCTTGCGGACATAGGCCATGGGCGTCATCAGCCGGTCGGCGATCCAGGCGGCGAACGGGATGCCGGCTGTTTCCCCGCCCGCCACGGCCTCGATGGTCTCGTAGCCGACGTGGCGGGCCACTTTCTCCGCCGCCATCTCGCACACCTTGGCCCGGGCGCGCGGGAAATAGATGATCTTGCGGCAGTCGATATAGACCGGGGACTTCCAGCCGGAGGTGAAGGTGTACGGCTCCTCCGGACGGAAGTTCACCGCCTTGATCTCCAGGAGGATGCGCGCGGTGGTCAGCGCGGCGTCCCGGTCCCAATCCGTCATGTGCTGCGCCGCCATCTGGCCCGTCCCGAGTTCTTTACCCGTGCTTCCTAGACCGCGGCGGCCTCATCGTCCATTCTGCCGGCCATTCTGGCGCAAGCTGAGGGGAGGCGACCCATGGACCGGACCTACAAGATCGCGGCGGTGCCCGGCGACGGCATCGGCAAGGAGACGGTGCCGGAGGGCCTGCGCGTGCTGGAGGCCGCCGCCACGCGCTTCGGCTTCACGCTCAGGACCACGGACTACGACTGGTCCTGCGGGCGCTATGCCCAGACCGGCGCGATGATGCCGGAGGACGGCATGGACCAGCTCCGGGCGCATGACGCGGTGTTCCTGGGCGCGGTCGGCTGGCCCGGCGTGCCCGACCACGTGTCGCTGTGGGGCCTGCTGATCCCGATCCGCCGCGGCTTCGACCAGTATGTCAGCCTCCGCCCCTGCAAGCTGATGCCCGGCGCCCGGACCCCGCTCGCCGGGCGCACCGAGGCCGACATCGACTTCTACGTGGTGCGCGAGAACACGGAGGGCGAGTATTCCAGCGTCGGCGGCCGGCTGTTCGAGGGCACCGAGCGCGAGTTCGCCACCCAGCAGAGCGTGTTCACCCGCACCGGCACCGACCGTATCCTGAAATACGCCTTCGACCTCGCGATGACCCGGCCGCGGCGCAAAGTCACCTCCGCCACCAAGTCGAACGGCATCACCATCACCATGCCCTACTGGGACGAGCGGTTCCGTGCCATGGCCGCGCAATACCCCGGCGTCACCGCCGACCAGTTCCACATCGACATCCTGTGCGCCCACTTCGTGCAGCACCCCGACTGGTTCGACGTGGTGGTCGGCAGCAACCTGTTCGGCGACATCCTGAGCGACCTCGGCCCCGCCGTCGCCGGCAGCATCGGCATCGCGCCCTCCGCCAACATCAACCCGGAGCGCCTGCATCCCAGCATGTTCGAGCCGGTGCACGGCTCCGCCCCGGACATCGCCGGGCAGCATGTCTGCAACCCCATCGGCCAGGTCTGGTCGGGCGCGATGATGCTGGAGCACCTGGGCGAGGCCGACGCCGCGGCGGCGGTGGTGTCCGCCATCGAGACGCTGCTGCGGGACGGCGGCCCACGCACCCGGGACATGGGCGGCCAGGCCGGCACGTCCGAAGTCGGCCGGGCGCTGGCGGAGATCGTGGCGGCCGGGTAGGCCGCGCTTGCGCCGGCTCCGGGCTGCTCTTACATTATGCTGGCATCTGCGAACGAGTCGCAAATAGGGGTTTTCATTGGGCCGTGACACCAGCACCATCGCCCGCCGCTGCGAACGCGCCGTCGTGACGGCCTATCGCGAGCTGCGGGTGCACGGCAATGCGGACATCGACTCGTTTCGCGCCTGCACCACGCTGTACCGCATCCACCACCCGGAATCCTCGTTGAACGAGGCGCGGCGCCTGGTGGCCGAGTGGATCGACCACCACGTGGTCCAGGCCAAGTCCGGCCCCACGGCCGGCTGCGAGTGCGATTAGCCCGGCCAAGCCGTCCCGTCGCATTCCCGACGCTGCCTGGCGCCGTGACCCGGCGCTTGTCGAACTTCCACTGAAAGCAGGGTCCTCATGCCGAGCCTCCTCGCGATTGAAACCAGCCCGCGCGGCGACCACTCCGTGTCCCGCCAGCTCACCGCCAAGTTCATCGAGGGCTGGAAAGCCGACCATCCCGGCGGGACCGTGGTCATGCGCGACCTGTTGAAGACGCATCTGTCCTTCGTTGACCTGCCTTGGATCGCTGGCGCCTACACGCCGGCGGAGCAGCACTCGCCCGAGATGAAGGAGGCGCTGCGCGTCTCCGACGAACTGATCGCCGAGCTGAAAGCGGCCGACCACATCGTCATCGGCACGTCGATGTACAACTTCTCGATCCCCGCGGTGCTGAAGGCCTACATCGACCAGATCGTCCGGCTCGGCGTCACCTTCACGTCGAGCTACGAGGGGCTGGTGAAGGGCAAGAAGGTGACGGCCATCCTCGCGTCCGGCGGCAACTATGCCCCGGGGTCGCAGACGGAGGCGTACAACGTCGCCGGAAGCTACCTCAAGCAGATCCTCGGCTTCATCGGGATCACGGACGTTTCCGTGCTGCTGGCCGGCGGCACCGCCGCCGTGGACATGGGCAAGACGACGATGCCCGAGCTTCTCGGCCAGTTCACCCCGCAGGTGTCCGCCGCCGCCCATGCCTGAGCCGATGCGGCGGCTGCCGGCCTAACGCGCGGGCGGGTCTGGCCTGTAGGGCGCATAAGCGAAGCGCCATGCGCCATTGGGCGGTGCGGACGGCAGGCGGATGACGCTTCGCTGATCCGCCCGATAGGCCCGCCGGCGTGACGCGCGGGCAGGCCTAGCCGCGCGCCCAGGCGACGGCGGCGCGGGCCAGGGCGTCGATCGTGTCGATGAGCGGCATCCCCAACGTCCCATGCGGCCCGGCCTGGAGGCCGAGCGGGATCTCCGTGCACCCCAGGACAACTGCCCCCGCGCCACGGCCGCGCAACGCCTGCACGGCCTCCGCCAGCGGCGCGTAGGCCTCCGGCACGTGGTTGGCCTTCACGGCGGCGATGGCCGGGAGCACCAGCCGCGCCATCTCCTCGCCTGTCGGCGCGATGCAGGGC
>CAXTTB010000091.1:6781-10021 GCA_964246905.1 uncultured Acetobacteraceae bacterium
CCGGGGAGGCGGTCCTGATACAGCGGCAGCGCCAGCGTCGCGGCGGTGCCCACCACGCCGACGCAGCCCTTCGGCACGGCCTGACGCCGCAGTTCGGCCGCCGCCGCATCGACGATGTGCAAGATCGGCAACGCCGTCGCCGCGCGCATCCCGTCGATCCAGCCATGCGCGGTGTTGCACGGGATCGCCACGGCGCCGCACCCGGCCGCCGCGAGGCCGTGCAGGCCGCGGACGAGCATCGGCAGCGCGTCCGGCCCGGTCCCGTCCCAAGCCGCCGCCCGGTCCGGCACGCGCGGGTCGGACCACAGCACCGCGGGCACATGGTCCTGGTCACGCTCCGCCGGGGTCAGCAGGGTGAGCCGCAGCATGAACTGCGCGCTGGCCAGCGGCCCCATGCCGCCCAGCACGCCCAACACCCGGTCCGGCCCCGTCTTGCGCATCCCGACCCCGCTCATCGTTCCAGTCTGCCCGATCCCGGCCCGGACGCAACGCCTTGACGCCGGGGCAGGCCGGGGCCAGAGCGGTGCCATGTTCGACCTGCAAGGCCACCGCGGCGCCCGCGCCCTGTTTCCCGAGAACACCTTGGAAGGCCTGCGGAGCGCCATCGCGCTCGGCCTCCGCACCATCGAGATCGACGTGGGCGTGACCCGCGACGGCGCCGTGGTCGTCCACCACGACCCGGCGTTGAACCCGGATACCACGCGGGACGGCGCCGGGGCCTGGCTGCCGGGCCGCGGCCCGCTGCTGCGGGAACTGTCTCTGGCGCAGCTTGCGGAGTACGACGTGGGCCGCATCCGCCCCGGCACCGACTACGCCGAACGCTTCCTGCAGCAGGCCGTGCGGGACGGCGCACGCATTCCGACGCTCGATCAGGTCCTGGCGCTCGACCAGGCGACCCGGTGGAACATCGAGCTGAAATCGTTCCCCGCGCACCCCGACTGGACCGTGCCGGCGGAGGAGATGGTGGAGCGCATCCTGCACGTCGCCGGCGCTGCCGGGGCGCTGGACCGGATCACCCTCCAATCCTTCGACTGGCGGGCGCCCCGCCACGCGCGGCGCATCCGGCCCGGCGTCGCCCGCGGCTGGCTGACGGACGCCCGCACCGTGGCGGACGCGCCGCTGTGGCTGGGACGGGACATCGCGGACATGGATGCGGTGCCGGGCGCCGTGGCGAAGGAAGGGGGCGGCATCTGGGCGCCGGAGCACGACGATCTGAGCGAGGACCAGTTGGCGGAGGCGCACGCCCTCGGCCTGCTGGTCGTTCCCTGGACGGTGAACGCCCGTGCCGACATGGTGCGGCTGATCGGCTGGGGCGTGGACGGCCTGATCACCGACTGGCCGGACCGCGCCCTGGCCGCGCTCGCGGACCGCCCGGCCTCGGCCGAGCAGCCTTAGCTCATGTGCGCGCGTCGAGGGGCACGAAGTCCCGCTTGGTCGAGCCGGTATAGACCTGCCGCGGGCGGCCGATCCGCTGGGACGGGTCCTCGATCATCTCCTTCCACTGGCTGATCCAGCCGACGGTGCGGGCGACGGCGAACAGCACGGTGAACATGCTGGTCGGGAAGCCCATCGCCTTCAGGATGATGCCCGAGTAGAAATCGACGTTCGGATACAGCTTCTTGCTGATGAAGTACTCGTCATGCAGCGCGATCCGCTCCAGCTCCATGGCGAGGTCCAGCAGCGGGTCGCCCTTGATGCCCATTTCCGCCAGCACCTCGTGGCAGGTGCGCTCCATGATCTTGGCGCGGGGATCGTAGTTCTTGTACACCCGGTGCCCGAAGCCCATCAGGCGGACGCCGCTCTCCTTGTCCTTCACCTTCTCGATGAAGGCCGGGATGTTGTCCTTGTGGCCGATCTCGGCGAGCATCTTCAGCACGGCCTCGTTGGCGCCGCCATGCGCCGGACCCCAGAGGCTGGCGATCCCGGCCGCGATGCAGGCGAACGGGTTGGCCCCGGTGGAGCCGGCCAGCCGCACCGTGCTGGTGGACGCGTTCTGCTCGTGGTCGGCGTGCAGGATGAAGATGCGGTCCATGGCGCGCGCCAGCACGGGGCTGACGTGATACGGCTCCGCCGGGACGGCGTTCATCATGTAGAGGAAGTTCTCGGCATAGCCGAGGTCGTTGCGCGGGTACATGAACGGCTGGCCGATGGAGTACTTGTAGGCCCACGCGGCGATGGTCGGCAGCTTGGCGATCAGCCGGAACGCGCTGATGCGGCGGTGCTCCGGATTGTTGATGTCGAGGCTGTCATGGTAGAACGCCGACAAGGCGCCCACGACGCCGCACAGCACCGCCATGGGATGCGCGTCGCGGCGGAACCCGTCGTAGAAGCGGCGCAACTGCTCGTGCAGCATGGTGTGGCGCATGACGCCGTGCTCGAACTCGTGCCGCTGCTCGGCGTTCGGCAGGTCGCCGTTCAGCAGCAGGTAGGCCACCTCGATGAAGTTGGAGTGCTCCGCCAACTGGTCGATGGGGTAGCCGCGGTGCAGCAGCACGCCCTCGTCGCCGTCGATGTAGGTGATCTTGCTTTCGCACGACGCGGTCATGCCGTAGCCGGGGTCGTAGGTGAAGATCCCCAGGTTGCTGTAGAGCTTGCTGACGTCGGCGACCGCGGGGCCGATGGTTCCGGGCCGCAGCGGTAGCGAGAACGATTTGTTGGAGCCGTCCAGGGTCATCGTGACCGACCCGTTCGCCGTGCTGCTCATGCTGTCATCCCGTTCTGACGCGGCGGAAGTCGCCGCCGTTCGATCTCGTGCTGCCGGACCCGCCGCCCGGACCATGCATTATAGCAAAATAAGGGCGCAGCCCCCCTCCGCGCAACCTTCGCCTGTGCAGCATTTCCCGAGCCGCACGAACGTTCCGGCGGCTTGGTTCAGGCCCAAAACGGCTCGGCCCTGCGGAACCGCTTCCAGGCATGACCGATGCGCGTCCGGGACGCCGCGGCGCCGGCCGCGACGAACCCCTCGATCAGCCCGGCCGCATGGCTGCGCTCCGCCCGGCCCAGATGCGCCATCAGCCCGGCGGCCGTGGCGCCGTCGTTCAGGGTGCCCAGCTCTTCTTGCAAGGCCGACAGCCGCTTGACGAAATGCCGGGCCGGCTTCTCGGGGAACAGCGGCGAGAAGAACTCCGCCGCGTAGCGCAGCCGCTTGCAGTCCTTGCGCAGCTCATGCAGCGCCGGAAGCGGCAGCGTCGCGAGGCCCCGTCCGGCATGGCGCACGCGCTTCGCCCGGTGCGCCAGCGC
>CAXTTB010000092.1:0-9963 GCA_964246905.1 uncultured Acetobacteraceae bacterium
AAGGACCCTGCTGGCGGCCCTGGATTGCCGCGTCGCTGCGCTTCTCGCAATGACGAAAGGGGTCAACGCAAGAGGCCGCTGGTATGAGCAGGGCGCCCGATTGAGGTAATCCGGATGGGCTGGCCAGTATCAGGCGTGGCCTGTCGTGCAGCCTCCCCGCCGCCGGGCTTGCAGCCGCAGGCAGCGGGAGCCGGGCCATTGTTTCAGCGGACGGCGCGTTGACCTGGCCGGCATTGGCAGGAACGGTCCGTATGGGCTGCATCACCCCTGGTGGCAGGCGGCAGGCAGCCTTGGTTTCTCATCGACTCCAAACGGTTCATGCGTTCACGGATTTGTGAATGAGCCGTTTGGCGACCGGGTGATTGCACAAAGCTGCAAACAAATATGACCAGCAAACATCCTGACGCGAACGAACCAAGTTGCCCCTGCGGTGCCTGCGCTGCAACGCAATATATCGCGGCAATAGAGCATATGTTTCGATTACGTTGTTAATAAGCAATGTTGGATTTTGGCACTCGACGGCGGACCATCCGCAATCGAAGGTAGCTCATAATCTGTATCAATCCAAAATAAACCGAAGCGTCGGAATATCATGATGCCGGATCATCGCGGCGTGGAGGTTTCAGCGGTCCGATAACGGGAAACGGGCATTGTGTGACTTACGTCACAGCCAAAAACTCAGGTTCAAGAAAAATACGAAGATTGGAGACAAACTGCAATGGTCCGCGGGAACATACTGATCGTCAGTCCCAACCAACTGTTCCGGGAAGGATTGAAGCACCTGCTGCTGAAAGCCCGCTTCACGGTCGTGGGGGAAGGCAGGGTCTTCGCCGAAGCGGTCAAGGCGGCATCCCCGCGCAAGCCCGACCTCGTCATCCTGGCGCTGGAGCCGGGCGGCATGGACGCCGGGCTGGTCCAGGCCGGGCTGATCCGCCGCGACCTGCCGCCCGCCAAGCTCGTCGCGCTCGCCGCCTCGCTGTCGCCTGCGGAGTTCCTGCAGGCCATGCGCGCCGGCGCCGATGCCGTGCTGACCGGCGACATCTCCAGCGGCGTGCTGCAGGCCTCGCTTGAGCTGGTGCTGCAAAGCCAGCAGATCGTCTTGGCCCCGCTCCACCACATGGTGGCGGAGGCCGCATCCGACCCGGCCGAGGCCGCGGCGGAGGAGGACGGCCCTGAGCAAGGCGAGGCGGTCTCCAACCTCGTGCCGTTCGCCCCGCTCCGCGCCGGGGCGCAGTCCGCCAAGGTCCGCCTCGTGCCCGCCCCGGCCGCCGCGGCGGAGCCGCCATACGTCCCGGTGCTGTCGGAGCGGGAGGGCCAGCTCCTGCACTGCCTGGTCAAGGGCCTTTCCAACAAGGCCATCGCCCGTGAGCTCGCGGTGGCGGAAACGACGGTGAAGGTGCACGTCAAGGGCCTGATGCGGAAGGTGCGCGCGGCCAACCGGACGCAGGTGGCGATCTGGGCCATGAACCACTACGCCGCGTGCGGGGAGCCAGTCTCGGGCGGCGGCGCGGCGGTCAACCTGGGATACAGGATCGGTGCGAGGCCGGGCGTCGTCGTCGAGCTGGCGGACCAGCCTTGCTCCGCCTGAGCCTCCGCTGTCCGCCGCAAACGGCTGCGCGAAGCCTTGGACCGAAGCGTCGCCATCGTCAGACGCCGTGGCCGTCAGGCGGGCCGAGCAGGACATGGAGGCTGCCCAGGCGGCCTGCCTCGCGCCCCGGCTCGCCGTCCGGGTCCGCGGACGCGGCATCGGCGTTGCGGCGACGTCCGCCGCCGGGCTGGAGCCGCGGCCAGGCTCAAGGACAGGCCAGCCGGCCGGAACGGCGAAGCCACGGGCGTACCGGCTTCGACCTGCTGCGACGGCGCGTCCTGATGCACGCGCCTCTAAAGTACTACTTCTTCTGCGGACTGGATAAAGCTGTTGAAAAGTGAGTAGATAACGTTGGTTTGGCCATGATGCACGAAATAATCGATGCTGCAAGTGCAGAGGATCGCCTTTTGCAATAGTTCGCGTTGCTGGATGGTGGTTCAGTTGCATGGCCGGTCCCCTCATCCGGCTGCGTGTCTTGTTTATAACTGGCTGCCGAGAACGTCGGACAGCTTTGAGCCGCATGGAGATGGCGGCTGCACTCGAACGCTAGGAACGGTAAGGCATGCGCCGCCACATCGCTGCAAACACGCCTTCTGTGGGACCGGGCCGTCGCCGGGTGTCGTTCTGCTCGATGCCGTTCGACATGATCGGGCAAGGCGACGTGCTCGGCATGTTGGGCGCGCGCACGCATGAGCATTCCTTCGAGTATGTGACGACGCCGAACGTCGATCACGTCGTGCGGGTGCGGCAGGACGAGGCCGGCCTGCTGCCGCTCTACGAACATGCCTGGTTGTCGGTCTGCGACAGCCGTGTGCTCGCTGCCCTGTCGTCCATCACCGGCAGCCGCCTGCCGGTGAGCACCGGAGCCGATGTCACGGATGTCCTGCTCCGGAGCGCGGTCTCGCCATCGGACCGGGTCAACGTCGTCGGGTCGGACCCGGAGGTGGTCGCGCGTTTGAAGGCGCAATGCCAGTTGGGCCGGGTCGCCCATTACGTGCCACCGATGCGCCTGAACGAGAAGCCGGACGAGATCGCGAAATGCATCGAGTTCATCGAGCAGCACCCGGCGCGCTTCACGTTCCTGGCCGTCGGCTCGCCGCAGCAGGAAAAGATCGCGTACGGCGCCTGGTCGCGCGGGCGGGCGAAGGGGACGGGCCTGTGCATCGGGACCGCGCTCCAGTTCAGCGCCGGGGTCGTGCCGCGCGCGCCGCATTGGGTGCGGGGGATGCGGCTTGAGTGGCTGCACCGCCTGGCCCAGGAGCCGAGGCGTTTGTCCCGGCGCTACCTTGTGGACGACATGGCGATATTCTCGATCTTCCTGCGCGACGTGGCGACGGGGTTTGCGTCAAGGCGGCAGCAGCCGCGCATACGGTGAGCGCGCGGGTGCCGGCGCTCGGCGTGGCGCTTGGTCTGGTCAACCCCCGCTATGCGAGGGCGGCGGCGCATTGGCATGACATCTCCGTGCGTTGAACTATAGCTGAGGCTGTGGCAAAGTAGATCGGCAGCCGAGGGCAATATGCTTCTAAAAGCCATCCTGATTGTCCTGCCCTGGTTCTTGCGAAAGCGGCTCTTGAAGCTGTTCTATGGCTATGACATGCATCCGACGAGCCGGATCGGCAAATCCTGGGTCTATCCGCGACGCCTGGTCCTCGGAGAGAATGCCAGGATCGGCCATCTCACCCTGGTGAAGGGGCTTGATGCGCTCGAACTCGGGGAGCATTCCTCGGTCGGCAACCTCAACTGGATCACGGCGCACCCGTCCGGAGGCGTGCATTTCCAGCACGTGGCCGACCGCTCGCCGGCCTTGGTGCTGGGGCGCCACTCCTCCATCACGAGCCACCATTTCCTGGATTGCGCGAGCCGCATCAGCATCGGCGACTTCACCACCGTGGCGGGCGTGCACTCGCAGTTCTTCACGCACAACCTCGACGTCCTGCAGGGGCGGCAAGACTCGCGCCCCATCGAGATTGGATCGTATTGCCTAGTCGCAACAGGCACAGTGATCCTGGCGGGATCGGTTCTTCCGGACTATTCCGTGCTCTCCGCCATGTCATTGCTCAACAAGCAGTATTCCGAGACGCACCGATTGTATGCGGGGGTGCCCGCCGCGCCGCTGAAGCCGATCCCGGCTGACGCCCGCTACTTCGTGCGGACCCGTGGCTCCATCGATTAGCTGCCAACACGCAACGAGGAAGAGATGAGGACTGTGCAGGCTTCCCCAGACGCCCTGACCACGATGCTGATGCGGGTGCGCCGCCGGTGGGGGGTTTTCACGCTGGTGTCCATCCTCGTCGTCACGGCGGTGATGGTCACCAAGTTCATGCTCGTGCCGCAGTTCACGGCCACCAGCGCCGTGCTCATCGAGCCGGATCGGTCGCCGATCGAGAAGCACGACAGCTCGGGCGACAGCCTCACCGCCGCGTCCACGGAGGTCGAGAGCCAGGTCGAGATCATCCGTTCGCCGCGGCTCCTCCAGGCCATACTGCGGATGGACAACGTCCGCGACGCCCTGACGCGGGCCTGCCAGAACAGCGCCGGGCACTCCTCGCTCGGCGTCGTCAGCGCCTACCTCAACGAGGTCCGGGCGTTCGCCGGGCTGGTCGAGAAGTCCAAGCCATGCATCTTCAACGACGGCAGCGACGTCGTGGCGACCATCAACAAGAGCTTCTCCATCTTCCAGGTCGGGCATTCGCGCGTCGTGTCGGTGAACTTCCAGTCCTCGCTTCCGGACACCGCCGCGACGGTCGTGAACGCCTTGGTCAGCGAGTACCTCGCGGACAACGTGCGGGCCAAGAGCAACGCCCGCATGGCGACCGCCCGATGGCTTGAGGACGAGGGCCTGAAGCTGCGCCAGAGCCTGATGGGGCGGGAGCGGCAGATCGACAAGTTCCGCCGGGAGCACGGCTTGCTGCGCGGCCAGCAGGGGCTGGCGACGCAGGAGAGCCTGAGCGGCCTCATCACCCAGGTGGGCCTGGCCAAGGCGCGCTCCGCGGACGCGACGGCGCGTCTGGACGAGGTGCGCGCGGCGGCGCAGCGCGGCGAGGACCTGTCCGCGACCCCGGCCGTGGTCGCCGCCAGCACGGTCCGCGACCTCCGTGCGCTGGAGGCCAACCTGACCAAGACGGCCGGCGCGATGGCCACGCAGTACGGCGAGTCGCATCCCAAGGTCATCGCCGCGAAGAACGAGCTGCGCCACGTCCAGACCGCGCTCTCGACAGAGGTCGCCCGGATCGTCAAGAGCCTCTCCGCCGAGGTGGCCAGCGCGAAGAGCAACCAGCAATCGCTCGAGGACACGCTGCAGACGGCACGGGGCGAGGCGGGATCGGCCGCCGACGCGGACTCGGCGGTGCAGAGCCTGGTGCGCGACGCCGAGATCGACCGGCAGCTCTACCTCGTGCTCGCCAGCCGCTCCAAGGAGCTGGAGACGGAGACGCGGGCGCAAAGCCCGAACGCGCAGTTGATCAGCCTCGCCGAGGTGCCGCTGCGCCCGTCGTTCCCGCAGACCATCCCGTTCGTCGGCGCGGCCCTGCTGCTGGGCGCCATCTCCGGCGCCGGGGCCGCCTTCTCCCGCGACTACGCCGACAAGACGCTCCGCAACATCGAGGACTTCGTGGACGACGTCGATGTCCCGGTGCTGGCGCGCATCCCGGCGCAGCGCGGCCTGACCCGGCGGTCCAACTTCCTGACCACGGTCAGCGACGACCGGACGGGGTTCCGGGAAGCCATCCGCGCCCTCTACGCGCACGTGCAGTTGAAGGGCAACATGCAGACGCTCCTGGTCACGTCGTCTGCTCCCAAGGAGGGCAAGACGTCGGTCGCGGTGGCGCTGGCCCACTTCGCCGCGGTCGCGGGAAGCCGCGTGCTGCTGATCGAGGCCGACCTGCGGATGCCGGTGTTCGCCCAGACCATGCCGGTGCAGGGAGGCGGGCTGGAGCGCTACTTCCGCGCCTCCTCCCCCGAGGAGGCCTTGAGCTCCCTGCTGATCGAGGTGCCCTACAGCCGGGTGCCCAACTTCCACGTGCTCCCGGCGGGACACCCGGCGCAGGACTCCACCGAACTCCTCAGCAGCCCACGCATGGCGTCCTTGCTGCGCGGCGCCCGCGAGACGTACGACCTCGTGGTCATCGACACGCCGCCGGCCAACTACCTCATGGACGCCTGCGTGCTGGCGCGCATGACCGACGGCGTGATCTTCGTCGCGAAATGGGGTCAGTCGCAGCCCGACCTCATGCGCAACGCCATGCGGATCATCAAGGAGGCGGGCGGCAACATCATCGGCACCGTCATCGGCATGGTCGAGTACAAGAAATACTCGATGTACGGCAACGCCGTGTCCTCCATCGACCGGCAGTACATGAGGCATGAGGCATGAGGCACGGGTGATGGCGTCCATCGCCGTCCCGCTTGCGGGGGCCAGCAGCCGCCGCCGGATCGACGCCTCGGCGGTCACGGTCATGGCGGCGACCCTGTTCAACATGGTGCTGTGCTTCCTGTTCACCCTGGGGCTGCCGGTCGGCTCGGCGGCGGCCGTGGCGGGATGCGAGGTCATCATCTCCGGGATGGCCTTGATCCTGGCGAGGAACGCCATCAGCGATAGGGCGCTGCTGGTCATGCTGCTGCTCGTCGGATACCTGCTCGCCCTGTCGTTCGTGCGGCAAGGGACCGGCCCGAAGATCGTCCGCGACCTGATGATCCCCTTCGTCTATTACTTCCTGGGATTGGCAAGCGGCACGCCGGAGCGCGCGGACCGATTGGTGCGCCTGCTCCTGGTCATCGTGCTGGCGGTCGCCATGCTGGAATGGCTGGACGTGGCGCTCTACACCAACCTGCTGGACGTGAGCGGCTTCTTCCTCGCCAAAGGCATGATCACCGCGACCGACTCGGTGAACAGCGTCACCGGGGCGGGGGTCGGCCTCTACATCAGCGGCCTGCGTATCGGGGGGCGCAACTTCCTTCCGTTCCTGGAGCCATTCCTGGGCCTGCACCGCATCTCGTCGGTGTTCCTCGAACCGATCGAGCTGTCGGACTTCGCGGTGATCGCCTACGCCTGGCTGCTTTGCCGTTTCCGCGCCTGCCCGGCCGTGAACACGGTCGGCTACATGCTGGTGTGCCTCGTGCTGATCGCGTTCTGCGATTCGCGCTTCGCCTCGGTCGTTTGCGTGATCATCACAATCTGCCACCTGACCGGCATTTCGCGGCGCACGGCCTTCGTCGCGTCGCTGCCGCTCGTCATGTGCGGCATCACGCTGTTCCGGGCGCTGCTCTGGCATCCGGTCGTCGTCGGCGACGACCTGATGGGACGGCTCTACACCTCGGGATCCCTGCTCGCGTCGTTCACGGCGAGCGAGTGGTTCGGGCTTCAGGAGTCGCTGGGCCAGATCGGCGACGCCGGCTATGCCTACCTCATCACCTACGCAGGCTTCCTGGCCGCCGGGGTCCTGTGGGCCGCCTTCCTCGCGGGGTCAGGGACCACCCGGCTCGCGCAGACCGTGCGCGGCGCCATCGCCATCTACACGACGGTGCTGCTGACCGTCAGCTACGGCTCGTTCTCCATCAAGACCGCCGCCCTCCTGTGGTACCTCTACGGCGTGGCCGCCGGCACGAGGCCGGAGAGCGTCCCAGAGAGCGTTCATGTCTAAGGTTGTCCTGCTGAGCACGCGCTACGACCTCGGGGGGGCGTCGCTGCTCGCCACCGGGATCGCCGGGCGGCTGCGGGAGCGCGGGCATGACGCCGAGGCCTGGTGCCTCTACTTCCATTCCGAGCGGTACGCGCCGCCCGACGCATGGGTGCGGGTCCTCCTTCCGCATGAGCCGCACGGCGTGGGCGACCTGGTCAGGATGACGAACAGGCTCCGCGCCTCCATGCGGCAGTTCCGTCCGGACGCCTTCTTCGGGGTCCAGCCGCTCGCCAACATCCTGGGCGCCCTCACCGCCGCGATGGCGCGGTGCCCCCGCCGCTACGGCGGGCAGCACAACCCGGCCGACAGCCAGCGGCAAGCCATCCGTGTCCTGGAGAAGCTTGTCGGCAGCGTGGTGTACACGGGGAACATTGCCGTGTCCGAGGCGGTGCGCACGACATACCTCGGATACCCGGCCTCTTACAGACGCAAGATGAGGGTGGTCCACAACGGAATCCCGGCACGCAGGGCGAAGCGGCCGAAGGCCGAGGCGCGGAGCCAGTTCAAGCTCCCCTCCAACTGCTTCCTGATCGGCACCGTCGGGCAGCATGACACCGACCAGAAGCATCATGACTTCCTGATCGACCTCCTTCCGCTCCTGCCGGACGTGCACTTGGCCATTGCCGGCGACGGGCGGCGGCATGAGCACCTGCGGGAGAAGATCGCGGCGAACGGCGTCGCCGACCGCGCGCATCTGCTGGGCACGATCCCACGCACGTCGATCGAGGACTTCCTCGATGCCCTGGACGTGTTCGTGCTGCCGTCCCGGTTCGAGGGCTTCAGCCTGGCGCTCCTGGAAGCGATGCAGTCGGAGCTGCCGATCGTCGGCAACGACATCACCATGATCCGCGAGGCGCTGTGCGACGCCGATCAGCGTTACGGCTTCCTGATCCCGACGTCCCAGCCGGAGCGGTGGGCCGAGGCGGTCCTCGCCCTGAAGAACGACCCGCAGAGCCATGCCCTGTGGTCGAGGCGTGCCGCCGAAGGCGCACGGCGCTTCTCGCTGGAGGCCATGATGGACGCCTACGAACACGCCTGCCGCTGAGCATCTGAGAGTCAGGACCCCATGCGACTGGAAGCAGCAAAAAGCGTCGGGTGGACCTTCATCGAGGCGTCAAGCGCGCAGACGATCCTGCTGGTCATCTTCCTGATCCTGGCACGCCTGCTCACCCCGGCCGAGTACGGGCTGATGGCCCTGGCCACGACCGTGCTGAGCGTGCCGCAGTTCATCCTGAGCAACGGGCTGATCCCGGTCATCATCAACCGCGAAAGCCTGAGCGACGACGAGCTATCGACGGCGTTCTGGTGCAGCCTCGGCATCGGCGTCTTCCTGACGCTGCTCATCGTGACCTGCTCCGCGCCCCTCGCATGGCTGCTGCACAACCCCGGCCTGGCATCGGTCCTGCGCTGGTCATCCGTCTCCTTCATCTTCATGGCGGTCGGCAACGTGCCGAGCGCGCTCTACCAGCGGCGCCTCCAGTACCGCGTCTTCGCCATCCGGTCGGTGGCGTCCTTCCTCGGGGGAGGCGCCGTCGGCATCACCATGGCGCTGCAGGGCTATGGCGTCTGGTCCCTCGTCGGCAACCTCCTGGTCCAGAGCGCCATCTCCGGAGTGGTCCTGTGGGTCGGAGCCGGCTGGTATCCCCGCTTGCGCTTCGATCCCAAGTTGCTCGATCAAATACGCGAAAGCCTCAGCCACACGATCACCGGCAACTTCCTCGCGTCTTTGACGACCCGCGTTGACATGTTGATCATCGGCTGGTTCAGCTCAGAGCTTCTCGGATACTACTACTTCGTGCAGCGCCTGCTGCTGACCATCTCCGTCGGGACCTATGTGCCGATCGGCAACGTGCTGCTCCCGGTCTTGACGCGAGAGCGCAACAACATGGCGGCGCTCCGCGAGTCCTTCGTGTTCATGCTCTGGACGGCGCAGGTGCTGTGGATGCCTCTGGTGGCCGGCCTGGGCGCCATTGCGCCCATCATGGTCCCCAACGTCTTCGGCGCGAACTGGGGAGGGGCAGTCCCGCTCCTGCAGATCATCTCGTTGACCGCTTTCACCACCTGCCTGTACCAATTCACCTATTCGGCCCTTCTGACGGTCGGCCGTGCAAGCATCTATACATGGCTGACCCTGGCGCAACTGCTTCTGACGGGCGTGCTGCTCATCTCGGCGGTGCGGTTCGGGCTGTCGGCCGTCGGCTGGGCCTATGTCGCGGCGTCGTTGGCGACAGCGGTCATCCATCTGCTGGTCGTGCGCGCCGTCCTCCATGTCGCGTTCGACGAGGTGGTCGCGCGGCTGGGGTCTGTCGTGGCCGCGACGGTCGCGATGGTGCTGGCCGTCCTGTGGGTGGGCCGCGAGATGCTTGCGCTGTCGCCCTGGATCACCTTGCCCAGCCAGATTGCCCTCGGCGCCCTCGTGTATGCCGGCGTGCTGTTCGCCGTGGCGCGTTCCGACACAAGCCGGCTGACTTCGACGGTGTTCAACCTCGCCTCGCCCACCCCCTGAACCATGCCCGGACGGCCCAGCCCAGGTGCTGCGGCGGGTGATCGAGCGGGAGCCTGACGCGGTCCGGCACGCCTTGCTGGAAGGCGGCATCCCGGCATCATTCCGCCGGGCGTGCTCACCGCACCAGGCGCAATGATGCGTCCTCAAGGCCCCCGCGGCTTTTGGGCGGCCCATGCCCCGGCGGCCCATGC
>CAXTTB010000093.1:0-9935 GCA_964246905.1 uncultured Acetobacteraceae bacterium
GCTGCCGGCCTCGTCCCTGCAGGCGGACGACAGCTTCGCCATGCCGGACGGCGCCCGCCTGCCGGTGCGGACCTGGTTGCCGGGTGGGGCGCCGGCCCCGACTTCCGATGGTCATGTCGCGCCGCGCGCCGTGGTGCTGGCGCTGCACGGCTTCAACGACAGCCGGGACGCCTGGGAACTGCCGGGGCCGAGCTTCGCCGCCGCGGGCATCGCGCTGTTCGCGCCGGACCAGCGCGGCTTCGGCGCGGCCCCGGGCCGCGGCTTCTGGCCCGGCGAAACCGCCATGGTGTCCGACGCCGCCGCCATGCTTCGCATCCTGCGCACGCGCTACCCCGGCGTGCCCGTCTATGCGATGGGGGAAAGCATGGGCGCCGCCGTGCTGATGGCGCTGGCGGCCAGCGGCCAGGCGCCGCCGGTCGCCGGCTGGGTGCTGCTGGCGCCGGCGGTGTGGGGCCGGGCGCAAATGGGGGTGCCGCTCAGCAGCGGGCTGTGGCTGGTGTCGAGCCTGGCGCCGGGCCTGACCGTCACCGGGGCGGAGGTGCCGCTCCGCGTGATGGCCAGCGACAACCGCGACGCGCTGATCCGCCTGGCGCGCGACCCGCTGACGATCCGCCGCACCCGCTTCGACGCGCTGCGCGGCCTGACCGACCTGATGGACACGGCACAGGCGGCGGCACCGCGTCTGCCGGGCCGCAGCCTGGCGCTGTATGGCGAGCACGACACGCTGGTGCCGTCTGAGGCTGCCGGACGCGCCTGGGACGCGATGCCGCCCGGGGTGCGGCGCGGGCTGTATCGCGGCGGCTATCACCTGCTGATGCGCGACCGCGGCCGCGCGGCGGTGATCGGCGACGTGATCGCCTGGAGCGAGGCGCCGGACGCCTGGCTCCCGTCGGGCGCCGACGTGGCGGCGGCGGCATGGCGCAGCGCGCATCACTGAGGGCTTGGCGCGGCGGCTGCGACGGGCTATGAGGATAGCGCGGGACCCGTAGCTCAGCTGGATAGAGCGTTGCCCTCCGAAGGCAAAGGCCGGACGTTCGAATCGTCTCGGGTCCGCCACTAACCCAACGGAAATACTTTGCCCGTTGCCGCGACGACGGATGTCCTGGTTGCGCGCCCAATCTGCCCGTCCACCTGCTCCCGTCGGGCGGCATTCAGGAACGATGCGGTTTCTGCCGAAATAGAGCCATGCGCGGCGGGCGGATGCACGGGCTGCTCGCCTATGGCCCGGCGCTCGAAGGCGTGGCGCGGATGAAGGGCTGGTGCCAGTCGCCCCAAAGGGCGTCTGGTATGGGACCGTCGGCTGGTCCTTGCATGGCCATCTGTGGGCCGGGCTGGAGATCGCGGCGCTGATGACGGCCATCCACCGCCAACGCCCGCCCCCGGACCTGGGCTACCGAACGCCCGACGAAACAGAATGGAGGGCACAAGGCGTGGCGTGACCCTTCATGGAGCTTGGGGAGGATCACCGGCATGATCCGCGAGCCAGCGGAGGACTGGCGCCAGGGCCTGGTCGGAGTTCTTCTCGTAGATCAGGCCGTGCCCGTTGCCGCGCACGCCATGGTCGGGCAGGTGCAGGTGCTCGGCGGCCGCGCCCGCCGTGGCGAGGAAGCCTACGATGGCGGGACCCATCTTCGCGAAGGCCGAGGTTTCGCCCGTGACCACCGCAATCGGCAGCCCGGCCAGCGCCGGCATCCGCAAGGTGGACGGATCGGCGGCACGGACCTCATCGGAGGTGGCGCGCGGCGGGTCGAAGGTGACGGGCGCAGCGGTCAGTCCCCAATCCAGCGACCCGATGCCGGGCGTATGACCGAAGGGCGGCCCCATCGGCTCGATGCTGACGACCGCCGCGACGAGGCCGGGGCGCCGGTCGGCGGCCAGCCAGCCGTCCGGGCCGGACGCCGAGTGCGTCACCAGGATGGCCGGGCCGATCCGGTCCAGCAGGCGGGCCAGCCGGTCCGCGTCCATGTCCTGCGACGTTGCGAGGTCGGCGGGCATCGGCCCGTAGGGCGCGATGAACGCGTCGAACGCGGCATCGTCGGCCGGATCGAACGGCCACTGGGTTTCGCCGCCGCCGAAATAAACCTCCCGGCTCCGCTCGTAGGAGAACGGCGGTCCCACGGGGCCGATGATGTCGGGGTGGTAGGGCGAGCGTCCGTGCCCAGGGCGGTCAACGACCAGGACAGCATACCCCGCCTCCATCAGCCGCTGCGCCCAGCCAGGGCGCCCGTCAGGCGTGTCGAGCCACTCGGTGCCTTGCAGGGTGCCGCCATGCACGAGCACGATGGGGAGAGGCTGCGTGACGCGCTCCGGCGCTTCCCAAGCCACGAACATCGGCCCGCGCTGGAACGTCCTGCCCTCCTGGGCGACGCGCTCGCCGGGCACCCAGAAGTGCCCGCGGCGGGTTGCCCTCGCTGGGACGTTTGCCCAGAAGCTGTTGGGCTTCGTGCCGTTCCATTGCTTTTGGTCCATGTAAACGTGCCTTTCAAACGATGCCGCGGTTATTGCCGCCTGGTGCGTGGCGGGCCACGTGCGATAGCCTACCTGGCCGTGTAGCCGCCATCGACCGCGAGCATCGCGCCGTTGACGAAGGACGCCTCGTCCGACAGGAGCCACCGGACAGCGTAGCCGACATCCTCTGGCCGGCCGAACCGGCCGACCGAGTGCCGCTCGAGCGCGGTCGCGAAATGGTCCTTGAAGCCCGGATCGTCCTTCAGCTTCTCGATCATCGGCGTCATGATCAGCCCGGGCAGCACGGCGTTGACCCGCACGCCCGTCTCCCGCGCCTCGCTGGCGGCGCCGCGGGTCGCGCCGTTCACGGCGTGCTTGGAGGCGGTGTACTCCGTCGAGTGGGCGATGGCGACGACGCCGTTCATCGACGAGTTGTTGACGACCGCGCCGCCGCCGGTCCGCTGCATCGCCCGGATCTCGTGCTTCATGCAGAGGAAGACGCCCCTGGCATTGACGCCCAGGACGCCGTCCCAGTCGGCGGCGTCGAGGTCGGGGGTGAGCTTGTTGTGCATCTCGATCCCGGCGTTGTTGAAGGCGCCGTCGAGCCGCCCGAACTCGGCCACCGCGCGGCCGACCATCGCCGCCACGTCAGCCTCCTTCGAGACGTCCGCCTCGACCGCGACCGCGGCGCCGCCTGCCTTGCCGATCTCCCTGGCCACCTCCTCGACCTCGGCGCCGCTGCGCCCGCTGACCACGACCTTGGCGCCGGCCTCGGCCAGGATCAGCGACGTCGCGCGCCCGATGCCGGAGCCGGCGCCGGTCACGACGACCACCTTGCCTTTCAGCAGGGGCGTGCTCCCGGTCACAGCGGCACCGCCGGGCTGCGCGAGGGCTGGACGTCGGTGACGTTCTTGACATCCGCCATGACGCGCTCGGTCTCGGGGCAGGCGAGCGCCGCATTCATCGCCGCCTCGTCCCGGAACACGCACGGGCAGATCGCGATGAGGCCGCCGCCGTCGCCCGAGGGGAAGAACCCGGCCGCGCTCACCAGCCCATGTGGCCCCCAGGCCTCGCGGACCAGCGGCATGTGCACGTTGATCCAGTGGTCGCGGTCGAACGGCGTCTGGGCGTCGCCGGCGTAGGTGACATACATCGTGATCATCTTGACTTCCCCTGGTCTGGTGGCAGGCACGGCGGCGCGTTCACGCGAAGTCGGTCGCGGCCGCGACGTCGCGCCATGCGTCCATGTCGTGCTGGAAGGCGGCAAGCTTCTTCTCGGCGATGCCATAGGCGACCGGGCCGAGCGGCAGGTGCAGCGGCGGCTGCTCCGCATCGACCGCCTTGAGGATGACGGCCACGGCCTTCTCCGGGTCGCCCGCCTGCTTGCCGTCGTTGCCGTCGCGGTAGGCGCGCAGCTTGCCCGACGTGTCCGCGTAGGCCGGCAGCGCGTTCCGGGCGGTGTTGATCGAGCGGCCGAGGAACTCGGTGCGGAACGGGCCAGGCTCGACGATGATCACCGAGAGGCCGAGCGGCGCCACCTCCTGCGCCAAGGCCTCGGACAGGCCCTCCACCGCGAACTTGGTGGCGTTGTAGTAGCCATACCCGGCGGCGCCGGCGATCCCGGCGCCCGAGGAGAAGTTGACGATCCGCCCGCCGCGCCGCTTGCGCAGCGTGGGCAGCACGGCGCGCGTGGTCTCGATCAGCCCGAACACGTTCGTCTCGAACATCGGCCGGTACTCCTCGGGGGTGGCCTCCTCAATTGCGCCCATGAAGCCGTAGCCGGCATTGTTGACGAGCACGTCGATCCCGCCGAACGCCTCTTCCGCAAGGGCCGCCGCCGCGGCGGCGGCGCCCGGCCTCGTCACGTCGAGCGAGGCGGTCCGCACCACGTCCGGCCCGTGCCCGGCAAGGCCGCCCAGGTCCTCCGCCTTGCGGGCCGTCGCGACCAGCCGGTCGCCGCGGGCGAGCACCGCATGGGCGAGGACCTTGCCGAAGCCGCTCGAGCAGCCGGTGATGAGCCATGTCTTCGTCATGATGACCTCCTTGAGGAAAGCTGGCTTGAGGAAAGCTGGCCTTCAGCCCTGATGGCGGATCGTGTAGTCGGCGATGCCCGACCAGTCCTTGTCGCCCATGCCCGCTTCCACCGCGTCCGACATCCGCGTGCGCACGGCGTCGAGCATCGGCAGCCGCTTGCCCGCCTTCTCGGCGGCGGCCGTGGCGAGCCGCAGGTCCTTCAGGCCCAGCAGCATCCGGAAGCCCGGCTCGTAGTCGCTCTTGGCGATCTTCGCGCTGTAGGTCTCGTAGGACCGTCCGGCGAACAGCGTGCCGAGGATCAGCTCGAAGAAGGCTTCCGGCGCCAGGCCGTTGCTCCCGGTCAGGACGACTGCCTCCGCCATCGCCTCGATCGCCATGGTGATCATCATGTTGCCGGCGATCTTGGCGGCGTTCGCCTGCTTCGGGTCCTCGCCCATGACCCAGACCTTGCGGGCCAGCACGTCGAGCAGGGGACGCGCCTTGGCGACCGCGTCCGGCTTGCCGGCGGCCATGATGTTGAGCTGCGCGGCCTCGGCGACATCCGGACGGCCGAACACGGGCGCCGACACGTAGCCGATGCCGGCGTCCGCGTGGCTCGCCGCCAGCTCGT
Organism: uncultured Acetobacteraceae bacterium; assembly: GCA_964246905.1. Lineage (GTDB taxonomy): Bacteria > Pseudomonadota > Alphaproteobacteria > Acetobacterales > Acetobacteraceae > CAHJXG01. The sequence goes on from CAXTTB010000093.1 coordinate 5,093, forward strand.
CGGCGAACGCCACCGAGATCGTGGCCGTCACCACGTGCACGGCGCCGGGCCGCGCCGCCTGCAGCACGTTCGGCGCCAGCAGCACCTCGCGGATCGCGGCGTCGTCGGACAGCATGGTGAACACGACCTCCGCCCCGAAGGCGTCCTGCGGCGAGGGCGCCATCTCCACGCCCTCGATCCCCTGGCCGGCGTCGGCTGATCGGTTCCATGCCCGGACCTGATGGCCGGCCTTCGCGAGGTTGCGCGCCATCGCGCGGCCCATCCTGCCCAGTCCGATGAATCCGACGTCCATTGCCAGCCTCCAAGCTTGCGTAAAACATGGCGTCCGCGAAGCGCCGCTGCCTTGGGCGGCCCGTGGACGCGCGCCGGGCTGGCCGCCGGCAGCCATGGAAGCGTGCTTGCTCCGGATGCCGCGGCCTTCCCGCGCCCATGCAGATCGGAGCCTGCCGCGCCGCGTTCAAGTGCCGACTGGCCGATCAGTCAGGAAAAAGGCGGCGCTGCGGCCCGGAACGCCTGCGCCTCCCGCCGGGCCGCCCGGGCGGGCCTATCCCGGCTCTGCGCGCGGCTTTCCGGACACGGCGCGGATGCCCGCCGCGGCGAACGGCACCAGGAGCGTGTAGGGCCAGCGCGGGTTGCGGGCGACGCCGAGCCGGGCGGCGCGGGCGCTGGGCGAGTGCGCCTGCATCCGCGCGCCGATGGCGAACAGGTAGGCCCACACCGCCCGCTCGCGCGTCAGGCCCGGCAGGACCCTTTGGAACGCGACGACGAACTGCTCGGCCGACGGGTCGTAGAACCGCTCGACGATGCCGGCCGAGCGCGCGTCCGCGGAGGTCGTCACCTCGGCCACCATCTGGACGTAGAAGCGCAGGTCGCCGCGCTTCGCCCCGAGCAGGTCCTCCAGCGGCATGAACAGGATGCCGAGCACGTCCTCCAGCGTCACCGGGTCGTCGCCGCCGAACGCCTCGTCCAGATGCTGCTGGCGCACGGTCCGGATCACCTCCGCCCGCCGCCCGAACACGGCCTCGTACAGCGCCTCCTTGTTCTTGAAGTGGTAGTGCAGGAGCGCCTGCGCGACGTCGGCGCGTTCGGCGATGGTGCGCATGCTGGCGCCCTCGAAGCCGTGCAGGCCGAACGCCTGCTCGGCGGCGTCGAGGATCGCGGCGACGGTGGCGCTGGCGGGCTTCGGCCTGACTGGCCGCCCGTCTAGGCGTTCGGTGGGCTGGGTGCTGGGCTGTCTCATGAGCCGATTGAACCACAGCCGCCTCACTTTTTCCAGTCACGGTGATATTGACTGGTCGATCAGCTAATCTTATGTGGCCCTGAACAAGAGCGGCTTTGGGAGGGGTACGATGCAGCGGTTCCTCGATATCTCGATGGCGATAGAGAACGGCGTCCCGTCCGATCCGCCCGGCTACGAGTTCCAGGTGGACTACGTCAGCCACGCCGACACCGTCCCGATGCTGCAGGGCCGCTACCCGGGCCTGCAGGCCGCAGACCTCATCGGCGGCGAGGCGTTCGCGCTCGAACACGTGCGCCTGTCCACCCACAACGGCACCCACGTGGACGCCCCCTGGCACTACGGCTCCACCATGGCCGACGGCACGCCGAGCCGCACCATCGACCAGATGCCGCTCGACTGGTTCTTCCGCCCGGGCGTGAAGCTCGACTTCCGCGCCTTCGAGGACGGCTACATCGTCCAGCCCGGCGACATCGACCGGGAGCTCGAGCGGATCGGCCATGCGCTGCAGCCGCTCGACATCGTGGTCGTCAACACGTGCGCCGGCGCCCGCTTCGGCACGGCGGCGTTTCCGCAGAGCGGCTGCGGCATGGGCCGGGACGCGACGCTCCACCTGGCCGCGAAGGGCGTCCGCGTCGTCGGCACGGACGCCTGGAGCTGGGACGCCCCCTTCAAGCATGTCGCCGAGCGTTACGCCCGCGACCGCGACGCCTCCATCATCTGGGAAGGCCACAAGGCCGGCCGGGATGTCGAGTACTGCCAGATCGAGAAGCTCCGCCACCTCGACCAGCTTCCAGCCTTCGGCTTTCGCATCGCCTGCTTCCCCGTGAAGATCCACGCCGCCTCGGCCGGGTGGACACGGGCAGTCGCCATCTTCGACGAGTGATCGGACAGGAGCCGTCCCATGAACAGCATGACCCACATCGACCGCGCGGCCTCGACCTTCGACAGCTACAAGGACCGCTACGAGACCATCCACCTCAGCCGCGAGGACGGCATTCTCGAGATGCGCTTCCACACGGAGGGCGGCCCGCTGCAATGGAGCCTGGTCGCCCACAACGAGTTCGAGAGCGCCTTCCTGGAGGTCGGGCGGGACCGGGGCAATGAGGTCGTCATCATGACCGGAACCGGCGACGAGTTCTGCGGCCCGGCCATCGAGCCGGGCAAGCACCCGAACCGCAACGTCATGACGCCCGAGACGTACGACCCGATCTTCTGGGAGAGCAAGCAGCTCCTGCCGCACCTGCTGTCCATCGAGGCGCCGGTGATCGCCGCCATCAACGGCCCGGCGGTGCGCCACGGGGAGATCCCGCTCCTGTCGGACATCGTGCTCGCCTCCGACGACGCCTATTTCCAGGACACGGCGCACTTCCCCGGCGGCATGGTGCCGGGCGACGGCATGCACATCGTCATGCCGCTGCTGATGGGCTTCAACCGCGGCCGCTACTTCCTGTTCACCGGGCAGAAGGTCGGCGCCGAGGAGGCCAAGGCCATGGGCCTGGTGAGCGAGGTGCTGCCCCGCGACAGGCTGCTCGCCCGGGCACGCGAGCTGGCCCGGCAGATCCTGCAGCAGCCCAAGCTGGTGCGCCGCTACACCCGCATCGCGCTGACCGAGGAGCTGCGCGGGCGGATGCACGGCCTGCTCGCCTACGGCCTGGCGCTCGAGGGCATGGCGCGGATGAAGGGCTGACCCAAAACAGTTGACGGCTCAACCGGCCGCGAGAACGCCGGGCACGCATCGAATGGGAGGAAGCAATGCCGGCACTATTGGCCACAGCCGCGAACGACACCGCCGTCGTCCGGCCCGAAAACGCGAGCGGCGTCTATTCCAGGATCACCTGGCGCGTGACGCCCGTCGTATTCCTCTGCTACGTCCTGGCCTACCTGGACCGCATCAACATCGGCTACGCCCAGTTGCAGATGAAGTCCGACCTCGGGTTCAGCGACGCGGTGTATGGCTTCGGCGCCGGCATCTTCTTCGTCGGATACTTCCTGTTCGAGGTGCCCAGCAACCTGCTGCTGGTGAAGGTCGGCGCGCGCCGGACGATCTCGCGCATCATGGTGATCTGGGGCCTGATCTCGGCGTCCATGGCCTTCATCCACGCGCCCTGGATGTTCTACGCGCTGCGCTTCCTGCTCGGCGCGTTCGAGGCCGGCTTCTTCCCCGGCGTGATCCTCTACCTCACCTACTGGTTCCCCGGCGCCTACCGCGGGCGCGCCATCGCCATCTTCTCGAGCGCCACCGCCATCGCCGGCCTGATCGGCGGGCCGCTGTCGGGCTGGGTGCTCAAGGGGGCGTCCGGATACGCCGGGCTGGCCGGGTGGCAGTGGATGTTCATCGTCGAGGGCCTGCCGACGACGCTGATGGGCCTGTTCGTGTTCGCCCGCCTCTGCGACGGCCCCGACGAGGCGGCCTGGCTCAGCGCGCCGGAGAAGGAGATGGTCCAGCGCGACCTCCGGGCCGAGCGCACGGAGGCCGGCGCCGGCGGCCACGGCCTGCAGGCGCTCTGGGCCGTCCTGCGAAACCCGGTGATCCACACGATGGCGTTCGGCTGGTTCTGCTTCATCTGCGGCATCTACATGATCAGCTTCTGGCTGCCGACGATCATCAAGGAGATGGGCGTGTCGGACCCGCTGCACGTCGGCCTGCTCGCCACCATCCCCTACGGCGCCGCCATCGCGGCGATGATCGCAATCGGCGTGCATTCAGACCGCACGCTGGAGCGGCGCTGGCACTGCGCGGTGCCGGCCTTCGTCGGCGCGCTCGGCCTGGTCGGGCTGACCTACGCGGGCGGCAACATCGTCCTGTCCTTCGCCATGCTGTCGCTCGCGGCGCTCGGCACGACGGCCACGGTCCCGCTGTTCTGGTCGATCCCCACCGCCTACGTGAAGGGTGCCGGCGCCGCCGCAGGCATCGCCTTCATCAACACGCTGGGCCTGGTCGGCGGCTTCCTCAGCCCCTTCGTGCTCGGCTGGATCAAGACCAGCACGGGCAGCCTCGACTGGGGCAACTGGCTCATGGCGGGCCTCATGGCCCTGGGCGCCACCGCCATCCTGGCCGGGGTCCGCCCCGACATGCTGCGGGAGGCGGCGCCCGGCAGCGGGTCAGTGGAACCGGGCGGCGCTGCTTTGGCAGGGCGGCCGTGACCGCGCTGCCTTCCCGTCCCGGATGCGCGGAGATGGCCGGCGGGTCGTTGATCGGCCGCTCCGTGCCCCGGCTCGACGCGCACCGCCACGTCGCGGGGCAGGTGCGCTACAGCGCCGACCTGCTGCCGGCCGGGTGCCTGTACGTCGCCCTGGTCCGGTCGCCGCACGCCCATGCCCGGATCACCGGGGTCGATGGGGCCGCGGCGCGCGCCATGCCGGGCGTCGTCGCGGTGATCGACGGGGCGGAGGCGGAGCGCCTTTGCGCGCCCATGCCGCAGGTGCTGCCGTTCCGGCACCCGGACGCGGCCCGGATGGTGCTGGGCCGCTGCCTGGCGGCGGACGCGGCCCGCTTCGCCGGGCAGCCGGTCGCCGCCGTGGTCGCCGAGCGCCAGCAGGACGCCGATGCCGCGGCCGACCAGGTCGTGGTCCGCTACGAGCCGCTCCATGCCGTGCTGCACG